>NZ_CP015440.1 GCF_001634285.1 Anoxybacillus amylolyticus | reverse complement strand
TAGGAGTCTGGGCCGTGTCTCAGTCCCAGTGTGGCCGATCACCCTCTCAGGTCGGCTACGCATCGTCGCCTTGGTGAGCCGTTACCTCACCAACTAGCTAATGCGCCGCGGGCCCATCCGTAAGTGACAGCTTGCGCCGCCTTTCAACCAAAGACCATGCGGTCTTCGGTGTTATCCGGTATTAGCTCCGGTTTCCCGAAGTTATCCCGGTCTTACGGGCAGGTTGCCCACGTGTTACTCACCCGTCCGCCGCTAACCGAACAGAAGCAAGCTCCTATTCGGTCCGCTCGACTTGCATGTATTAGGCACGCCGCCAGCGTTCGTCCTGAGCCAGGATCAAACTCTCCATAGAAAGTTCTATTCCAAACTCATGTTTTCTCGTTCCTTAAACGAGGACGCTTCGTTTTGTTCAGTTTTCAAAGAACATTTTTGGAGCGGGTGATGGGAATCGAACCCACGACATCAGCTTGGAAGGCTGAGGTTTTACCACTAAACTACACCCGCATAATAATATATACCATTGTTATTTTCTTTTCTGCTACGCATTTTCTATGCCTCTTCCTCTGCCAGTTCATTCAAGGAAGATCGATGCGTCGAGGCAACTCGCCGTAATTTCACAGGTACGTTGTTCGTGGCTGAGGTTTTACCACTAAACTTCACCCGTGTGTTGTGCGATTTTATAGGGGATGGTCGGGAAGACAGGATTCGAACCTGCGACCCCATGGTCCCAAACCATGTGCTCTACCAAGCTGAGCTACTTCCCGAAATGGCGCGCTCGAGAGGATTCGAACCCCTAACCTTCTGATCCGTAGTCAGATGCTCTATCCAATTGAGCTACGAGCGCAAAAACAACAGCGTTTATTATTTTACTACACTCTATTTTTAAATGCAAGTATTTTAATGCGGCCGAGAGGACTTGAACCTCCACGGGGTTGCCCCCACTAGGCCCTCAACCTAGCGCGTCTGCCATTCCGCCACGACCGCGTAATTGATGCGGGTGGAGGGACTTGAACCCCCACGCCGTGAGGCGCCAGATCCTAAGTCTGGTGCGTCTGCCAATTCCGCCACACCCGCAAAAGTGAGCCATGGAGGACTCGAACCTCCGACCCTCTGATTAAAAGTCAGATGCTCTACCTGCTGAGCTAATGGCTCATTGATGGCTGGGGTAGCTGGATTCGAACCAACGCATCACGGAGTCAAAGTCCGTTGCCTTACCGCTTGGCTATACCCCAACAATCTATATATGGCGGTCCCGACGGGACTCGAACCCGCGATCTCCTGCGTGACAGGCAGGCATGTTAACCACTACACTACGGGACCTTATATATTCAGAAGCAATGGAGGATGACGGGATCGAACCGCCGACCCCTTGCTTGTAAGGCAAGTGCTCTCCCAGCTGAGCTAATCCTCCATAGCCGAATAAAATGGGAGACGGTAATTTTCCATCCCCCCACAAATTGGATGACCCGTACGGGATTCGAACCCGTGTTACCGCCGTGAAAGGGCGGTGTCTTAACCACTTGACCAACGGGCCAAAATATATCTCAACGTGGCGGAGAAGGCGGGATTTGAACCCGCGCGCCGCGAAACCACGACCTAACGGTTTAGCAAACCGTCCCCTTCAGCCACTTGGGTACTTCTCCTAATGGCTCCGCAAGTAGGATTCGAACCTACGACCTACCGGTTAACAGCCGGTTGCTCTACCGCTGAGCTATTGCGGAATTTCATCTATTATATCCTGACTGTTTTTAATTATAGTGAGGGATTATTAAATTGTCAACTACTTTTTATTTTTCGCTGCCGTTCAACGACGGCTTTTATAATTTAACACATCTATTTAATCATTGTCAATACGTTTTTAAAAAAATTTCGATTCCATTATTTTTAACGTCCCTTTACATTTTCCGCAAACGTAACGATTTGTATTCACTTTTCTTTTTCTTTGATAAACAAAGCTGCATTGCACACAAATATATGTATATATCGGTTGAACTGATTTTCTTCTGCTCGGCAGTGGCTGGCAATAACGAGGAGCGTTCACTTTCTGTAACAGTTCCCGAAAGTCACGATCTCGATGACGATATCCTTTCCCTTCTAAATGAAGATGGTAATGACACAGTTCGTGTTTAATAATCGAAATAAGTTCTTCTTTACCGAATGTCTCGTAATGTTTCGGGTTAATTTCGATGTTATGCGAGCGTAATAAATATCGCCCACCTGTTGTGCGCAGCCGCGAATTAAATATTGCTTGATGGCGAAATGGCTTTTGGAAAAACTGCCATGATATTGTTTCTACTAGTTGTTGTAATTCATTTTGTTCCATGTTTTTTCCACCTTTTCTGACACAGGACAGCTATTCGATACATACATTATATACTACCTTTTCGAAATGGAGGGTATGTTAATGCCAACTTGGTTAAAAAATCAGATGCGGCGTGCTTATTTCGAAAAAAATCGCTATCAAATTAAATTACTAAATCAATGCTGGTTTTTTTACTATAAAAAGCACTGCTCGTAAAAGCAGTGCTTTTTGTGAAACATTCAATCGTCCCCGCTTTTCGTTATTCTAGGGGGAGCATAGATAGAGAAATTCTTCCTTTTGCAACGTCGACACTTTCGACCCAAACTTTCACCACTTCTCCGACAGACACAACATCGAGCGGGTGGCGAACATATTGTTTGCTCAATTTGGAAATGTGGACAAGACCGTCTTGTTTGACGCCGATATCGATAAAAACGCCAAAATCAACGACGTTACGTACGGTTCCTTCAAGCTCCATCCCTTTTTGCAAATCTTCCATTTTTAAGATATCCTTTCGCAACAACGGTTTCGGTAGTTCGTCCCGTGGGTCGCGTTCGGGACGAATTAACGCATCAACGATATCTTTTAACGTTAATTCCCCTATGCCAAGCTCCTCGGACGTTTCTCGCAACGGCAGTTGTTGCAATGCTTCCCTCAACTCATTGCTTCCAATGTTTTCAGTCGTAAACCCCATTTGCTGTAACAACTTTTTTACTTCCTCGTATCGTTCAGGATGGATCGAGGTTCGATCAAGCGGTTCTTCTCCATCCATAATGCGTAAAAACCCAATACACTGTTCGTACGTTTTTGCTCCAAGCCGTGGAATGGCTTTTAACTCGTTGCGATTTTTAAACTTCCCTTGTTCTTCTCTTCGTTTGACAATGTTTTCTGCTACCGTTTTAGATAGTCCAGATACATATTGTAGCAATGAAACAGAGGCGGTGTTCACATTGACACCGACTTGGTTTACTACTGTTTCCACGATAAACCTTAGCGATTCTTCTAATTTCTTTTGCGAAACGTCGTGTTGATATTGACCGACCCCGACGGATTTTGGGTCAATTTTAACTAGCTCTGCCAACGGATCTTGGACACGACGCGCGATGGAAACAGCACTCCGTTCCTCGACTTGTAAATCCGGAAACTCCTGACGCGCTAAATCCGAAGCCGAATAGACGCTCGCACCTGCTTCGTTGACAATAAGATAAAAAATTTCTTGGTTAAGCTTTCGGAGCGTGTCTGCAACAAATTGCTCTGTTTCTCGCGAGGCGGTTCCATTGCCAATCGCAATCATTTGCACCCCATATTCTTGAAGGAGACGAACTAATTTTTGTTCCGCTTCTTCTCGCTTCGCTTGCGGGGGATGCGGGTAAATGACATCTATTTTCAGCAGTTTCCCTGTTTCATCAACGACCGCCAGCTTGCAACCCGTGCGGTACGCAGGATCGACGCCGAGCACAATTTTTCCTTTTAGTGGCGGCTGCAGTAATAAATTCCGTAAATTTTCAGCGAAAATATGAATGGCTCGCTCTTCTGCTTTTTCGGTTAGCTCATTGCGAATATCCCGTTCAATCGATGGTTCGATTAATCGTTTGTAGCTATCTTCAATGGCATCTGCCACAAAAGGCGCAGCTGGAGATTGCTCATTGCCAATTACGTTCGCTTTTATGTAATCAATAATGTCTCCGACTGGTGCTTGAATCGACACACGCAACACATCTTCTTTTTCACCGCGATTAAGGGCTAAAATTCGGTGAGGGACGATTTTATGCACTGGTTCTTCGTAGTTGTAATACATTTCGTATAGGTTCTTTTCGTCCTTTTCCACGTCTTTCCCGTTTGCAACTACAACGCCTTTTTTCCATGTTTGTGAGCGAACCCATTGTCGAATGGAGGCGTCATCTGAAATGCGCTCTGCAATAATATCTTTTGCGCCTTGCAACGCTTCTTCGTCCGTTTCTACCCCTTTTTCAACATTAATAAATTCTTTCGCTTTTTCTTTTGGGAGTGGAGCCATCGGAAAAGAAAAAAGCCATTCTGCTAACGGCTCTAACCCTTTCTCTTTCGCAACAGTTGCTTTCGTTCGCCGTTTTTGTTTGTACGGACGGTATAAATCTTCGACTTGCTGCAGTTTCGTTGCCTTCTCAATTTCGTTTTTCAATTCCTTGGTGAGTTTTCCTTGTTCTTCAATGAGGCGGATCACTTCTTCTTTTCGCTGTTCAAGTTGTTGTAAATAATGCCATCTTTCGAGCACATCGCGAATTTGCACTTCGTCTAACGCACCAGTGAATTCTTTCCTATACCGCGCGATAAACGGGACAGTATTTCCTTCTTCAAAAAGCGAAATAACAGCGTGCACTTGTTTCTTAGAAAATCCTAGCTCACGGGCGATAAGCTGAATAAGTGCTTCTCTTCTTTCCAATCTCATGAACCTCCAACTACGTAATAATGGTTATTTTACCAAAAAATAAAAATAGCTACAATGATGCAGCTATTTTCTGACATCCATCCTTTATTTTCTCACCGGACAGATCGAAAGCGACCTGCCCTTTGTTGATTAAAAATCGATAAGTCCTAAGCTAATTTGCAGTGCTTCGTCTACTTTATCCATCATTTCATCGTCTAGGTGAGTAATTTTATCCGTTAGCCGCTGTTTGTCAATCGTCCGAATTTGCTCTAAAAGAATGACGGAATCTCGCTCAAACCCGTAGCGTTTTGCGTCAATTTCGACATGCGTCGGCAGCTTCGCTTTTTGGATTTGGGCTGTAATCGCCGCCACAATGACCGTCGGGCTAAACCTGTTTCCGATGTCATTTTGAATGACCAATACCGGACGAACGCCTCCTTGTTCCGAGCCAACGACAGGGGAAAGATCCGCAAAATAAACGTCGCCACGTTTGACAATCAAAGCATTACCCCCCGCTAACTAAACGTTCAACGGTGTGGTCGGCCTCATATTCTGCTAAAAATGCTTCCGATGCAATGGATAAATTGATTTTCGCCATTTCCATGTAACCGCGTCTCATCGCCTCACGAATTTGCCTTTTCTTCCGTTCGCGAATATACATTTTTGTCGCTTGGTAAATGAGTTCATTGCGATTACCGTTCTCTTGTTTGACAAGGCCATCCAATTCGGTTAACAGCGCTTGGGGCAAGCGAACGACGATTTCCGTTGTTGCGCTAGATTCAGACACGAACATACACCTCCACGAAACTGCAGCCAATTAATCGCTCCCATTTTATAATACCATTAAATGAAGGCGCTGCAAAGTTCATTTCCTTCTCTTCTATACGTTATCGTCTGAAAAAAATGTTTATTTATACATTATTGCCATCTAAAACAGCATTTCTCACTTCCATTATACTCTTGTTTCGCAAAAAAATACGAGGCACGCGGTAACTTATCGTACAAGGGATTTCGTAGTTGATAGTGTCTAAATATTGCG
Organism: Anoxybacillus amylolyticus; assembly: GCF_001634285.1. Lineage (GTDB taxonomy): Bacteria > Bacillota > Bacilli > Bacillales > Anoxybacillaceae > Anoxybacteroides > Anoxybacteroides amylolyticum. Next base: position 59,547 of record NZ_CP015440.1, on the reverse strand, counting down.
CCACTTCATCCATCGTAATTTTTTCATCCGCTTGTTGCCCGATAAGGGTGACTTTTGTTCCTATTGGTACGTATGACGGCAGTCGAATCATCAGTTGATCCATGCAAATTCGCCCGATAATCGGTACCTTTTCCCCGTTTACTAATACATGAAAGTTCTGAAGTTTCCGAATCCACCCGTCCGCATAACCGATCGGAACCGTCCCTACCCATTCTTCTTGTTCTGCTGTATATGTGGCACCGTAGCTTACTTTTTCTCCTGGCAATAGACGTTTTACATGAACCACGCGGCTATGAAGCGAAAACGCTTCCTTTAGGGTAAATGGTAAATACGGTTTGATGGCAAGTGACGGAGATAGTCCGTACATCGCAATCCCAAAGCGAACGATATTGAACACTTTAGTCGGAAATCGCAGACTCGTTGCACTATTGCCGCAGTGAACCCATTTCGGTCGGTACGGCAGCCATTCGAGCATGCGCAGAAAGGTTTCGTATTGAAAAGAAAAATAATCCGTATTGATTTCATCTGCTGTGGCAAAGTGTGTGTACACGCCTTCAAGCAAAAAATGCGGGTAGGCGTCAATCATCGCCACAATACGCTTCGTTTCTTCTTCCTCTTTTACTCCTAACCTTCCCATCCCTGTATCCATTTTCAAATGAAACAACACCGGTAAGCCACTTTGATGGTGTTGCTTTGCTTCCTCTAACCATTCTTGTTGAAAGACAGTGAGCGCAATTCGTTTTTCAGCAGCTAAATCAACGTCCTCTGGCCGAGTTGCCCCTAAGACAAGAATCGGCGCATGCATGCCTTTTTGCCGCAACGCAAGTGCCTCGTCTAAAAAGGCAACTGCCAAATGCGACGCCCCAGCCTCTAAAGCTGTTTTGGCGACTTGCGCATCGCCATGACCATACGCATTCGCTTTTACGACTGCCATAATAGCCGTTTCCTTCGGTAAAAACGATCGCAAAGAAGCAACGTTATGAAAAATCGCATCGAGATCCACTTCTGCCCAAGTATCTCGGTGAAACATGGTGTCAATCCTTCCTTCTCCCCGTAGTTATAAAAAAATTATTATCGTTCAGTGAACAGATGTCAACCAAAAAGAAAACAGGCTCAACGAAAGAGCCTGCACGATCGTTGCTATTTCACTGCTTTTCCTTGCACAGAACGGGCTATCATCACCATTTCTTCCCTTGTCAAATCATTGGAGGCAATCATAAACTCAATCCCTTTGTACGTCCAAGTAAGCGAATGATCGGTCAATGCTCCGACCGCAAATCCTAAATCGACCGGTTCGCCGTTGACTAGTACGGCTGTGTTAGATGCTGGAAGCACACGCGCTGTTTCTTGCACGAGCGTAAACGCTTTTTTCCCGCCAAACGTCATAATCATCCGTTTTCCGTTCTCTGTCGCCACTTCTTTTTCGTCGATTTGTTCAACCCCTTCTGGTAAGCTCACCGGATACATCACTTCTAACGCCTCGTTTTTCGGTTTTGCCATCGTTGGAATTTCGAGGCGAGCACCCGTCATATTTTTCGTCGTGTCAAACGCATCTTTGTCAAATTTTTTATTAAACTCTACTTTGGAAAATTCAACCGTTAATAAGGCGTTCATGTCTGGGTCCATCACTTTCACCGATACTGGCGACAAGTCTTTTTTGCTTAATTTAATTTCTTGGCGTGGAATGATTTTGCTGTTTGGATAGTTTGTTTTTGTTTCGAAGACGTAATAATCTTTGGTCGCTTTAAAGTTTGCTTTTTTGTCGCTTAAAATGTCTTTAATGAGCGATTCATACAAATACGCTTGGCTGCTGTTTTTTGGCCAATCGCTTTGGAAACGGAACGTTTTGTTCAACGCAGGGGTAATGACAAACACTCCCTCGTCATTGCGTAAAATCATTTGGCTTTGATCTTTTTCTGCGTTTTTCAAGCTTACACGGTAATATGCCGGCTCTTTATACCAAATCTCGACGTCATATACTTGCGGCTCTGTTCCCGTCTTCAGCGTCAGCTTCGCCTTCGCTTGATAGCTAGTAAGGTCGTTCATTTTTTCATCGAGTGCTTTGATGACATCCCCTTGTGATTTTGTCCCGCATCCAGCTAATGCGATAAGCAACATGATGCCTAACAATACGCGAAACAAGTTTTTCCTCATGTTTTCAACCCCTTTGCCTCATATGAGCGTTAGGAGACGCGCTCCTTTTTTGCACTATCAATATATGAGACAGCTTGGGTGAATATGCAGACTAGCATGACAAGCGTTCAATAATTACTTGAGCTACAGCATACTCCTGACTATGGGAAATAGATACATGCACTTGGTGTTCGGTAGGCGATACGATAGCCGGTTTCCCATATTCATCATTTATCACTTCGATGTCTTGAAACGACACTTCCTTGCCGATTCCTGTCCCAAGCGCTTTTGCATACGCCTCTTTTGCCGCAAATCTCCCTGCTAAAAATTCGACTTTTCTCCGCCCAGATAATCGAGCTAGAAGAGTTTTCTCTCGTTCTGTTAAAATGCGGGCAATAAATTTTTCTTTTGCGATGAATTTTTCGATTCGCGCTAATTCAATAATATCGATGCCAACTCCGATAATCATATGCTTCTATCCTCCCTTTTTTTGCATATATTTTTGTAACCAAGCCATCTCAAAGGAGCGATACGATGTTTATTCGCACAGAATCACCGCTGACGTTTATTCGCTCATATCCAATCGTTTCTATCATTGTTGCAGTAAATCTTGTCGTGTTTTTATTTACTGTCATTCCTCATCCATTAGCCGATCGTTTTCTCGATACGTTCGTCGGGTTCAATGCGGCAATCGCTAAAGGAGAGTATTGGCGACTTGCGACTTCCCTTTTTTTGCATGCTCAATTCGGACATGTTGTCGCCAATTCCTTTTCTTTGTTGCTTTTTGGACCAGCATTAGAAAAAACGATCGGAAAAAAGCTGTTTCTGGTAACCTATGTTGGAAGCGGGATATTAGCGAATGTCGCCACCTTTTGTTTCGCTCCGATCATATATAGCCATCTCGGGGCTTCAGGGGCAATATTTGGTATACTAGGCGTTTACAGTTACCTCGCGCTTTTCCATCCGCAGTTGGTCCATCGTGAGAATGCGCGAATTGTCTTTGGTGCACTTGTCGCTGGGTTCGCCATGACGTTCACTTTCCCACATATGAATACAATCGCGCACCTGTTCGGTTTTTTCAGCGGAGCGATTTTAGCGCCGTTTGTCGTCGTTCGTCTAAACTAACGCTCCTATCGAAAAATGGAAAAAACGATGCGAAATGCATCGTTTTTATCGTGCTACGCGCCGTTTTTTCGGTTGACGGTTGCGAGTCGCTTCTGTCGGTTGCCCGCTTTTTCGATTGACGCGTTTTTTCTCTTTTTTCGCCGGAAGCGGTGGTTCTTCTGTCAATTTCACCGGCGTCGTGTCCGGCTCTTTCGTTAACATCTTAATACATGCTGCGACTAGAGAAACGGAGTCGTGCTCTTCTAACAACTCTTCCGCTGCCTGCTTATAGAAGGATAAGTTTTCGTTCTCAACAATAGACAATAATTTTTCAATCGCAAGACGTTGTTGTCCTTCCAGCGCCTCATCGAGCGTTGGCGGTTTCATCCGCTCCATTTTCCGCTTCGTCGTCCGTTCAATGTTATGCAGCTGACCAATTTCCCGTGGAGTAACAAACGTCATCGCTACGCCTGTTTTTCCCGCCCGACCTGTCCGGCCGATACGATGAACGTAACTTTCTGGGTCTTGTGGAATATCAAAATTGTACACGTGCGTAACGCCAGAAATATCTAGACCGCGCGCGGCTACGTCCGTCGCGACTAAAATTTCAATCGATCCTTCTTTGAATTTACGGAGTACCGACAAGCGTTTCGCTTGGCTTAAATCGCCATGAATGCCTTCTGCGGCATATCCGCGCAAGTTGAGAGCCTCGGCCAGCTCATCGACGCGCCGTTTCGTCCGCCCGAACACAATCGCTAGTTCTGGTGCTTGGATATCAAGCAAGCGCGTTAAAATATCGAATTTTTTCTTTTCCTGTACTTCTAAGTAGTATTGTTCGATGTTTGGAACGGTCATTTCTTTTGCTTTCACTTTGACTAGATGCGGATTGTTCATAAACCGCTCCGCAATTCGACGAATCGGTTCTGGCATCGTCGCTGAGAAAAGCAGCGTTTGTCTTTCCGTCGGTACATTGCTTAAAATCGCTTCGATGTCTTCGACAAACCCCATATTGAGCATTTCATCTGCTTCATCTAATACAACGGTGTGCACATGCTCTAACCGAAGTGTTTTCCGGTTGATGTGGTCAATAATCCGACCAGGCGTTCCGACAATAATGTGCGGTCGTTTTTTCAGCGCGCGAATTTGTCGTTCAATATCTTGCCCTCCGTAGATTGGAAGGACTCGCACTCGCTTGATAGCACCGATTTTATACAGTTCCTCAGATACTTGGATGGCTAATTCGCGAGTCGGGGCAACAACAAGCCCCTGAACAACGTCTTGTTTTGTGTCAATTTTTTCAACAAGCGGAATGCCAAATGCTGCTGTTTTCCCTGTTCCTGTTTGCGCCTGTCCGATCACGTCTTTATTTTGCAAGCTAAGCGGAATCGTTTCCGCTTGGATTGGGGTTGTTTCTTCAAATCCCATTCGGCTAATCGCCTTCATTACGTCATTACTTAATCCTAATTCATGAAATGTTGTCAATGTTATTCCTACTCCTTTTACTTACTGTTCAAAACCGTTCTGCCCACTATGGAAGAAAGGGCCTTGACATTATGTTTTTTATCATACCATTTCTATGCCTCGTTTGCAATAAATACCATCTGCAAAAATTTTCCTTAAGAAATTTCTCCTGAATCCGTGATGAATTGAAATCGACTTTGATTTCGATGATGTTTTAGTGGGTATATCATCCATCAACCCCTTTTTATGTTTGTTACCCACGTCATCTTTATTCTCAGAAATGAAACAAATCTCTTTTTTGGGGATGTAAACCAAAAAGAAAAAACAAAAAAGGACAGGGAGTCGAGATGGATATAAAGAATCGAACGATTGTTCGTTACCTTCCTTCTCTCCATTTCATGTAAACGTTCAGAAGCGGCTCGCTATAGCCACTCCTTCGCGTCAACTTCATCCATATCTGTCGCGATCGGCGTACGAGTCGACCTGCCATCGTGATCACTGTCTGAATGATCGTCTTGATGCGGCGGCGTCTCACTTTGTGATGTAACGGATGGCGTGGATCGCTTAATATGTCTTGCCCGATCAGACGAAGAAGATTGTAAACCAATGCCCCGATGACCAAAACGAGCGCATTCGTTTTCATCTTCCCAGACGGAAGTCGCTCTAAATCGAGATCGCTCTTGAGTTCGCTATGAAACTGCTCGCATGTCGCATGGTCGTGGTACAACGCGAGTATATCTTGCATATGCATGTGGTCATACCCTTCTAAGCGCACCCAATAGCTTTCGACTTCGTAATCAGGAACGAAAAGCAACTGTCCATTTCGTTCCATCGTCCGTTCGGTCACTTGGGTGACTTGGAAGTACGTATGCGTGTTTCCATCGATCGTCATCGTTTGCGGAAGGCATAGCTCGTATGTTTGCACCCCTTCCGTGGAGTCGTCCGTGCGCTTGCCTTTTTGCGAAGCGATTGGAAACCAAAGGGCTTTCGATTCTCGGCGCAAGTTCCGTTTGATGACAAAATCCACGCCTTCTTCGAGGCACACGCGCACATTCGCTTCTGCATCGTTTCCTGCATCCATGCGAACAAGCAGACGAGATGAGGTGAGCGCACGTGCCCGATGGATGGCAGTGGTTAAAAACGACGGCATTCCATCTTGTACGTGTTGTTTTCCTGGGCGCAGCTCCGCGTGGACGATATATCCTTCTTTTCCTGCATACGCAAACAATGGCGTAAAGCCGTCAAATCCTTTATACGTCCGACTGACTCCTTCCTTTTTCGTGTCGGAGTTGTCAAACGGGGAGCCATCTAAATCCAGGGGAACCCATGTCGTCTTTTGTTTTGTCCAACAAGGGGACAAGGTCGCTTGTCGTCGCCTCAATAGGCGCATCGATTCCTCCCAAAGAATCGTGTCTGTCATCGGAAGACAGGCGAGCTGATCCAGTCGCTGCCGTAAAGTCGGAGAGGAAGGCACGTGTTCGATGCCCAGCGATGTCGCAAATAGATCATCATGACGATACGCTTCGATATGATCGAAATCCGTTTTTCCTGTGGCAAGCAAACCGATCATCGAGCGAATGACATCACCATGAGAGATGTGAACATCTCGGCGCACCTGCGGAAGCCGAAGGACGTTTAACCGTTTGTCGAGTTTCGTTTGATGAAGCAAGTAGCCAACGAGGGCAAGCCCAGCACTTGGGGTGATCGCTTCATCTGTCCATACAAACCGAATCGGAAAATCTTTCATGAAATTCACCTACTTGATGAAGAGTCATAAACGTCGTTTTCCCTTATCGTACCAACGGTTTGCGACCATTGTAAAGATGTTTTGCCACGGATTCAGGTTTCTTTATATGGAAAACTGACATCTATCCATCTATACCATGGGTACATCGTGATAAGAAAAGCGCAAAAGATCGCACAAGCCCCACGGAGGAGGAAACACCTTAGACCGATCGTTCTTGGAGCCAGAAAGGTTTCTACCCAATCGTAAAATTTTATGCTTTCTTAGTCTTAACAAGAAAAAGGGCTGACCCAAAACGCAAAGGGTCAACCCGCTATTACAATGCACGGATGATTTCTTCGAGTTTCATTCCTCGCGATCCTTTGAATAAAACGACATCTTTTTCCGTTACGAGCGCACATAAGTCGTTTGCTAATGCTTGTTTATCGTCGTATGCCCTCACTCGCCCGTGCGGAAAGGCAGGCTGAGCGGTGAGAGCTATTTCACGCGCAAGCTTTCCGTACGTCCATACGTAATCGACGCTTGCTGGTGTAAGTATTTCTCCAATTTGCCGATGGAATTCCACTTCTTGCGCTCCAAGTTCTAGCATATCCCCTAATACAGCGATTTTTTTATCGTAGCCTGTTAATTCAGACAGCAACTGTAATGCTGCTTTCATCGATGTCGGGCTGGCATTGTATGCGTCGTTAATAATGGTTACGCCAGTTTTCCCTTTTTCTAATTCCATGCGCATGCGCGTCGTTTGTAGCGTTGCAAATGCCTTTTGAATTGTTTCCCATTCAATACCGAACACACGAGCAACGGCAATCGCCGCTAAGGCGTTTTGTACGTGATGTTTCCCTAAAATCGGAAGTTGGAAAGATATTTCTCGTGCCGCATTCACTGTAAACGTCGTTCCTTCCGCTGTTAAAGCCATCGAAAGCGGATAGTAGTTGTTTTCTGGTGTCTGCCCAAACGTAATCGTGTGGAAGACAGGGGAAAGCTGCTCTATTTTTGTTCGTAATAGCGGTTCGTCTCCGTAATAAACAAACACACCGTCTTTCTGTAATCCAGAAAGAATTTCGAGTTTCGCTTGCGCAATCCCTTCTCTTGACCCTAGCTCTTGCAAATGTGATTCCCCAATATTCGTAATGACTGCGACATCAGGCTCTGCGATGTGCGATAACCGCTCGATTTCACCAAAACCGCTCATTCCCATCTCGACAACCGCCATTTCCGTGTCTTCCTCTAATCGCAGAAGCGTCAGTGGCAGCCCAATATGGTTGTTGAGGTTTCCTTCTGTCTTTTGCGTTTTGTATGTCGTTGCTAAGAGCGAAAACACCATATCTTTTGTCGTCGTCTTGCCGTTGCTTCCAGTAATGCCAATCACTTTCACCGATAGCTGCTTTCGGTAACGATGGGCTAGCCGTTGCAACGCTTGCAGTGTGTCATCGACCATAATGAGCGGAACATCTACTGGCGGATTTGCTTCTTCTCGAGACCATAGCACCGCACTCGCTCCTTTTGCAAATGCTTCTTCGACAAACGCATGGCCGTTAAACGTTGCTCCCTTTAACGGAATATATAAGTTCCCTCGTTCCATCGTTCTCGTATCGGTAGAAATCCCTGTAATCATCACGTCGTAAAACGATTCATCAAGTCCAAAGCCGTCCACCATATCTTGAATCGTACGTAGTGTCTTTGTTATCATTGTTTCACCCTTCTAAAATGTGTATGTGATCGTTTGTTTTTCTTGATGGCGCTCAAGCGCAAGCTGTACAAGTTTTTCGATAAGTTCTGGATAAGAAACGCCACTATGTTTCCAAAGCAGTGGAAACATGCTGAATGGTGTGAAGCCCGGCATCGTATTCACTTCGTTAATGTAAACAACGCCGTCTTTCGTTAAGAAAAAGTCAGCCCGCACTAATCCAGACAAGTCAAGCGCTTTAAATGCAACAATCGCCATTTGCTGAATCGTTTTATATTCCTCGTCAGTAATATCGGCTGGAATAATAAGCTCTGTATTGCCGTCTTCATATTTTGCTTGATAATCATAAAACTCTTTCTTTGGAACAATTTCCCCTACTACAGAACAGACTGGATCGTCATTTCCGATGACGCCAATTTCGACTTCCCGTCCGACAATTGCTTCTTCCACAATCACTTTTCGGTCATAACGAAATGCGTCCATAAACGCCTGCTTCAACTCTTCGCGTTTTTTGCATTTACTAATCCCAACGCTTGAACCTGCGTTTGCCGGCTTGATAAAACAAGGATAGCCGAGTTCGCTTTCCACTTTGTCATAAGCAGCTTCTTCGTTCTGTTGCCATTCTTTTTTCAAAAAAGAAACGTATTTTGCTTGGCGCAATCCGGCTTGAGCAAATAAATTTTTCATAATGACTTTATCCATCCCAGCCGCCGAAGCTAGCACGCCGTTTCCGACATACGGGATGTTTAACAATTCCAATAACCCTTGCACTGTGCCGTCTTCTCCATTCGGTCCGTGCAATAATGGGAAGATGACATCAATAGTGTCTTCTGTCGGTCCATTCGTTTCTTCCGCTATCGAAGTTTGATTCAAAGCTACTGGCAAAATTGCTCTCTCTTTCGGTGCCAGTTGCAACTGCTTCACATCATGCACGCTACCTGTTAACTTTTCTCCTTTGACCCATTGTCCTTCCGTCGTAATATAAATCGGAATGACGTCAAACTTCGCTTTGTCAATCGCGTTCATGACCGCCATCGCCGTCTGTAGCGATACTTTATGTTCAGGCGATTTTCCGCCATACAACACCCCTATTCTCGTCTTCACTAGAAACCCTCCTCTTCTTTTTCCACCACTTTATTGTACCACGTTTCTCCTGCCACCGTATGATACTTTTATATGATTGATAAAGGTTGTTTCGCAACTTTCACATAGCAAAACACCGCCTAATAGATTCATTAGACGGTGTGTTAATGCGACCATACATGTGTTTTGCTATATTGCCATACAATTTGTTGAAGCGCCTCTTGGGCAGATTGCTCGATTTGGGCAAAATATTCAGCGACTCGGCGAAGAAAACGGCTTCGTTCCATATCATCATGCAGCACATGCCAAATTTTTTGTTCATAATGGCGCAGACCGCTCAAATTATAAATAAGTCCTCGTTCTTCTAAATAACGTAAATTAATTTGTTCCTGCCCTGGTAAATAGCTGATTGTAAATAACGGAAGACGCTTATGCAACGCCTCGCTTACCGTAACGCCACCCGGCTTCGTAATAATTGCATCGGCTTCCTCGTACAAACGGTTCATCTCATCAATGCTTGCTATATACGGAAGCGGGCGAATATGCGGCTGTTTCCAACGCAAAACTTCTTCATACAACGCCCTGTTATGCCCGCATAATACCGAGTAGCGGAATTGGTTTGTTCCGTTCATTTTTCGGAAGAAATCCGAAATATTCCCTAGCCCCTGATTGCCACCTGCGATTAATAAATGCAGGCGTTGCTTACTCCCTCTACCCCCACCTTTTTTGGACATAAACGTTTCATGTACGGGAATACCGGTCACAATCACTTGTTCTTTGGCAATTTTGTATTTTTTGATTAACTCTTCCTTCGCTTCTTGATGTGGGACAAAGTGATAATCAATCCCCTTTTTTCCCCAAACGCCGTTCATAAAAAAGTCGGTGTATACATTAATGACGGGCGTCGTTAGCCATTTTTTCCGTTTTAGCCGCTGTAAAATACGCGATGGAAACGAATGGGTACAAATAATCAGCTGTGGCTTTTCCGCTTCGATGAGCCGTTTCATTTTATGTTCGAAATACGGCAGCCACGGTTCTAGATGCACCCAGTCCATTTTCGGAACATCCCGATACATAAGCATTTTGTAGATATGATGATAAGAGGCTGGATGAGAGCGAATCCAGCGCAAATATACGTCTGACACGAACTTTTCAATGTATTCATTGCAATAACTTAAAAAATCAAGCTTTCGGCAATGAACAAACGGAAATTTCGTTTGCAAAAAATCAATGAGTGCATCGGCTACTTTATGGTGTCCAGAACTCATTTGAAACAATGGCAATACAAGAACTTTCATCATCACGATAGCTCCCTTTAATTTTCAAATTGCTTTTTGCCAACCAGTTGCTTAATCCATACAGCAGCAAGAAACAGAAGAAACAGCGCCGCTCCAATCAGCGGAACCGATGCAATAGGAATGTCTAGATGCTGGCTTAAAAACATTCCGATGGACATAATCGGCACAATCCATAATAACGCACCTATCGAAGCAAGCAGTAAAAACAGGGGAAACGGAAAGCGAATTACTCCTGCCATATACGGGGAAATTTGCCTCACCCCTGGAAGATAAAACCCGAAGAGCACAAACCATTTTCCATATTTGTGAAATAACCCGCTCGCCCGTTCCCACTTGTCTTCCTTAATCCCTACATACTTCCCATATTTTTTTACAAACGGATGGCCAAGAAAGCGCCCCATTCCATAGCCTGCTATCATCCCTATTGTAGCACCCAGCCAACTGACAAGAAAACAATTTGCCCATGCTAGTTGGTGGTGGGAGATTAGCATTCCAAGAAAAAATAATAAGCTCTCTTCCGGCGCTGGTATTCCAACAATCCCCAAAAAAAGAAAAACAAAAATAATTCCATATCCGTACGATTGTATATATGACAAAAGAGTCGAAATATCCATACATCCCCCTAAATTGCTCGAGTTTGTTTCTTAGTTTGTGCAGCTATCATTTCACTAATCGTCATCCATTGGACATTTTTCGCTGCTTCGTCTTCGAAAAGCTGTTGTAGCGCTTGAATCATATGTTCTGGCGCTTTTTCATCCGCGCCAAATGTTTCTCCGCTATCGTGAAGAACGATAATCGCTCCGTCTTTCAGGCTCTTTTTTAATCGCCGTACAAGCGCAGGGACCCCGAGTCTCTCTCTCCAGTCTCCGAGAATGGCTGTCCACATCACTATTACATATTTCTTTTGTACCGTCCACGTACACAAATTCAAGTGTCCCCAAGGCGGGCGATAATAAATAGGGCGCTTTCCAGTAATTTGCTCGATGATATCGGCAGATTTTTGCAACCCTCGTTGTAAAAACGGCGGGAAAATGAACCAGTTGCTAATGTGCCGGTAATTATGCAGGCCGATATCGTGCCCTTCCTCCTGCATCCGCTTAACTAGCTGAGGATGCTGTTTTGCTTTAGTCCCAACAAGAAAAAACGTTGCTTTTATTCCGTGTTTTTTTAGTAGATCGAGCAATTGAGGGGTATAATATGGATTAGGTCCGTCATCGAACGTCAGCGCAACCGCCTTCGTATACTTTCCTCTTTTATAAATGCCTATCCCTGTTTGGCGGATAACAACAGTCGGAACGATTCCATACACGATAACGACACATAAAAAAAGCGCGAGCCAGTTCACTCCATGCACCTCTTCTTTCTATATACTCATCATTTCGACACACTTCTAAGTTATTCCTTGCTATAATACAATACGGAACGAGGAAAGAAAAGATTCAACCAACTTGACGATTCGTACTATACTTGATAAAAAGACAGGTGATCACATTGAAAAAAATTATATTGACCGGCGGCGGTACAGCCGGACATGTCATGGTAAATGTCGCGCTCATTCCGAAGCTAAAAGAGCGAGGGTGGAACGTTTGCTATATTGGTTCCCATCACGGCATCGAACGGGAACTCATTGCCCAGCAAAGCGATGTGCCGTATTTTCCGATTTCGACAGGAAAGTTGCGCCGTTATTTTGATTGGAACAACTTCAAAGACCCATTCAAAGTAATGAAAGGAACGTGGGAAGCGTATAGGCTAATTAGGAAGGAAAAGCCAGACATAGTGTTTTCCAAAGGAGGATTCGTTTCTGTTCCTGTCATTATCGGCGCGTGGCTAAACGGTGTTCCTGTGATTATTCACGAGTCCGATATGACGCCAGGGCTGGCCAATAAACTTGCGATGCCGTTTGCGACCAAAGTGTGCGTCACGTTCCCAGAAACGTTGCAACATGTGAGCAAAGAAAAAGGGATCTACGTCGGCGCCGCCGTTCGTGACGAACTAAAACAAGGAAACGCTGACAAAGGGCGAATGTATTGTCAGTTTACAAACGACAAGCCCGTTCTTCTTGTGATGGGCGGAAGCCTCGGTTCGAAGCGCATTAACGATGCATTACGGGCGAATTTGCAGACACTTCTTGCCGATTTTCAAATCGTCCATATTTGCGGAAAAGGAAACGTCGATGCGCAATTAAATCAAAAAGGATATAAACAATTTGAATACGTTCACGACGAGCTTCCGCATTTGCTAGCGATGGCAGACATCGTCCTATCGCGCGCCGGCTCGAACTCGATTTTTGAATTTTTGACATTAAAAAAGCCGATGTTGCTCATTCCGCTTTCAAAAGGGGCAAGCCGAGGCGACCAAATTTTAAACGCCCGTTCGTTCGAAAAAGCGGGATATGCAAAAGTGCTGATGGAGGAAGACTTAACAAACGACTCACTGCGCGAAGCGATTTACCAGCTATACCGTGACAAAGAGCGCTACATCGAGAACATGAACAACTCCCAAGCCACCGATGCCTTGCATACGCTACTGTCGCTCATTGAAGAAGCAGGAAAAGGTAAACAATAACGAAGCATGGCACCTATAAAACGGGTGCCATGCACATAATAGGGACATTCAAAATTTCCTTTAGTTCTCTGAATTGGTTTTTTCATCATCAATGATAATATTAAACCCTTTATTCGGATCAAACGTTTGATACCATTGAACATCATTAAATATGTGTACCGGAAACATCTCTTTATCTAATATAACTCGTGGTGCTAGTTGAACCCTAACGCTCAACTAGCCCAAGTGTTACAAGTGAATACACCAACAAAATGCCATCTAGTGCTACCTCAAACCCCGCAATCGAATTGGCACGAATTTCTGTGATCCGATACTGGTCGACGAGGACAGAGAACACCGTTTCCACCACTTTGCGTTTTTGTTTGAGCCATCTCTCCCATGATGCCGATGGGCGATGCTTCTGATTTTTGCGAGATGGAGTCCAGAAGGCGATTTGATATTCCTCATATAGCTTTCTTTGCAAATCGTTGCTAATAAATCCCTTGTCACCTAAATTGTAGGGGTGGGGAATTTGTGTCATGACTGTTTCAGCGGCGATTCGATCGTGACAGGACGCTTCCGTCACCACGTATCCCATCGGCAGTCCTTGATCGGTCACTTGAAGATGAAACTTAAATCCATAGTACCACTGCTTTTTCGACGCACAAAACCCGATGTCTGCGATTCCTTGAAATCGTTTGACACGGTACATTCTTGCGGCATGGCACAACTCGATCGGCATACTGTCTACGACCGCATAGGCATGGTGTTGCCCGCGTTTTGCTAGTTCATGGCGAATCCATTTGATCGCGAAGCGCAACGCTCGACAACGGCGATTGTATCGAGACCGTTCGATAAACTGTCCATCGGTGAACAAGTTTCCCACGACAAAGCGATGCCATGCCCGTTCGGAGGAGAAGCCAAGTAACTTTCCTAGAAGATGAATGGCAATCATCACCGCGTCTTCCTGTTTCACCAAATGACGATTGCGGCGCTGCAAATACATTTGAAATCGATGGCAGTTGGGCAGAAACAAAGAAGAAAATGGCTGCATATTGTTTTTGAATTTTCGCTTGGTCTGTAGTAAAATGAAAGTGCTCTTGCATGGGGATTCTCCTTTCGAATGTTGGATGCCACTTTCATTCTACAGGAGATCCGCAGGCAAGGGCTATTTTTTTGCTTACTCGATTTTATCTAGCACCACGGGTTATTATAATAGTTTTATACATCGATTATTTTTACAATTAATAGTATTAGTAAACTGGAGTGATACATAATGAAATGGTCCTGGCCGTTATTTATTGTCATTACGATGCCCTTTCTTCTTTTGATCGCCATTGCCTTCGTTTTAAAAGAATTTCAATCTCCTTTATGGATGAAAATCGCAGACATTGTTCTCGTACTCGCCTACGGGATTGTGTATTCGCGCTTGTTGCGGAAGTTACGGTAGTTTTTGAAAGGGGGTGATTTCAACATGAGTTTGTTGGCTCTTGTAGCGGGGACGCTGGGTGTGTCACAAGCTGTTGCCACGACCGTTGTATCGATTGTGTTGACAGGGTCGACGTTAGTTTCTATCATTCTAGGAATTACTGCTATTTTATCCGGTGGAGTGGATGCGATTTTAGAAATCGGATGGTCGACATTTGTGGCGACAGTGAAAAAAATTGTTACGGAACGGGGCAAGGCCGCAGCAATTGCTTGGTGAGTGGTGAAGCAGGATGGGAATGGCCATCCTGCTTTTTTCCCGTCCATGTTGAACTAGAAGGGTGAAGCAAGTTGAAACTAGTGTGGCTATTTTATCAACAGATGAGAAGGAGCAGCATCGCTCCGCTGCAAAAAAAATTGCTGCTAAGCCCAAAAGGGGCGTTGTTCGTTGCTGAAGGGGGAAAGTGGCTTCTCTCTTGTTGTCTCGTCATCATTGTATGTAGCCGGTCTTCCGTATTCGGCTCTTCTTTTACCATCGGGCTACTCTTGTTACTAGCGACTAGCCCTTTCATCGCCGTCTTGCTCGACTCGGGGGAAAAATTGCAACGTGATTATCATTATGATTACTTGCGGTTGTCAAGCGAACAGGACGACGTGGTCTGGCGGCGTTTGGTCGTCATCCACTATGTTAGTTATATGTTGCGCATGTTGCCAACCGTTTTTCCGCCGTCTGTTGCCTTGATTGTGAAGCTCGGATGGGTTGGAGCCGAACTTGTATGGTTTGGACAAGCAACTTTGTTTTTCCTTTATGTGATGTCTCATGTAATGAGGGGGACAAAGTTTGGGGGGCGACGCGTATTTTCAGGCGTTCTTTCTTGCTTTTTCTCCTTAGCGGTCGGTTATATGGTCATGATCCCGATTGTATCGTTGTTACAATTGTCGCGCCATGCTGTTAAGACATATGGGTTGTCGATTTCGTATCTCGCCTATATGGATGGTCAGTTCGCCAAGTGGCAACAATGGATTCATGAGCGAGTGTTTACTTGGCATGGGATGGTAGGATTGAACGGAGGTGTCTTGGCGGCTAGCGGTCTTGCAATCGCAGCGTTCGCGTTGGGAAGCTTGCGATCCGTCCGTGCTTGTGTGGAAGCCAAGACATACGTGCTGTATAAATGGTATCAGCGTGTGATCCAATCATCATGGCAACCCGCTAGTGAGAATGCGCTTCTGTATAAAGATACTTGTTTGTTAATGCGTAAAGCCAGTCAATTGGACAAACCGCCTTTGTTATTGTTTCTGCCGGGAGAATGGTTTCTTGTCACAGGAGCGAATATCGCTTTGTTCCCTTTCATCCATAATCTTTTCGTTATATGTTTTCTTTGTTTGTTTGAAATGTATATCGTGATGACAGGAACATTGCGCGCCGTTGCCAGTACATTTTCGCAAGTCTTTTTGTTTGAAAGCGATATTGAGCGATTGCTCGTATTTAGGCTTCTTGATCCCCCTCCTCTTGTGCAGTTAATTCAAGCGAAGTGGACATTGTTGCGACGGATAGGAGTATATCCGTGCGCGGCGGCGCTTGGCTTGCTTGCTATTGAATGGGTAGGATGGTTTAGGGGGAATGCGCTGATTGTTGTTTTGCTTAGCATCATCATAATGCCGTTGTATCCGTTAGTTATCAAACGGATTTTGCGCACTGATTATGAGGTGTTTTGTTTTCTTTTATCGAGCGGAGAGAAAGTAGAGTTGGCTTCTCCGCGCGATTATGCTGGCTATATGGTCGTAGCGGCTGGCAATCATCTATTTCATCGGTTATTCACTTATGTGACTATCTTTTCTTCTCTGATCTCAGCCTTTTTCGTCTTGCTAAGAGGCGAACAATGGGGATGGTATAGCACTTTGTTTGTTATAGCTTTATATATCGTTTTGTGGGGAAGCACTCGTTATTCCATCGATAGGAGAAAGGATGGGAAAGGATGATCGGGAGAACCATTCGCAGCCATCTGCCATATTTTTGTGTATCGCTGGCTGTATATGGGATATGTTTTGCTTTCGGTGCCGTCATTGTTTCTGAAAAATTAACGATCCATCCAACTTCCATGGCGTTTTGGCCGACTTTAGCCCACAACTTTATGGTCGGGGCGATTCTTATGTTTGGCGGATGGTTGACATTAGGGGTCGTAAATACAGTTTATCTCGCCTATAATGCAGCAATGTTAGGAGCCATTGTGAAAGGGGTCATGAAAGGGTATGGATTGCACCCTATTATAACGGGCATCCTTCCCCATGGAATTACAGAAATCATGAGCCATTTGCTATTTTGTACGTTAGGATATGAAACATGGCGGTTGCTCCATATTGTGAAAAAAAGAGCACGAGCTGAGGAGACAGAACCGCTTCATATACGTGATGTTGTTTTGTTATTCACGGCAGCTTCCATACTATTGGTAATATCTGCGCTCATTGAGGCGACTGTGTCGCACGCATAGGAGGGAATGTTGTGGACGAACCGCTTTTTTCATTGCAAAATTTAACGTATAGTTATGATGGAAAAACGCTCATTTTTGACCAGTTTTCCTTCGACGTTCTGAAAGGGGAAACGATTTTCCTAACAGGTCCAAATGGCGTTGGGAAAACAACGTTATTACAGATTATCGCTGGCTTGCTTTCTAATGGCCATTTGACCTACCGTGCTTATTATAAAGGAAATCCGGTTCAGCTGGTTGCGATACGCCGCTATATATCGTACGTAACGGCTGAACCCCCTTTATTTTCTAAACTGACAGGCTATGAAAATATCGAATGTTTTCGGCTTTTATGGCGATTAGATCGCACATATTACCAAAAGGTAGAAGCGATTTGCCATACATTAGGGATGGCGGATTGGCTAGCTCTTCCCGTTGATCAATATTCGCTTGGGACGTTGCAAAAGTTGCATATCGCGATTGCTTTAGGACGGCCTGTGGAATTGTATTTAATGGATGAGCCGTTTAACTCGCTTGATGTGACCAGCCGGGACATACTAGCGGAATGGATTCAAACGGACAACCGTGCATCGTATATCATTGCTTCCCATGTCCATCAAGACAAGTTCCCTAGTGCGCGTGTATTGACACTTGCTCGTCCGGTGAGAAAGGAAGGCATCTGGTAAAGCGGGAAGGTTGTTTATTGCAAAATAAAAATGCAGAGATCTGCAGAGAATCTGGCTTAGGCCAACTTTACATGGAGTGGGGGATGTGATAGCCTTTTTAGGCATAGCCAATCCTTGATATTGCTGGCTTCCTGGCTTTTTAATCACACCCCCAGAGGCTCCATGTCAAGTTGTAATTCTCTGCACTTTTCCTTGCAAAACTCTGTATTTTTTCTTTGCAGAAAACACCGGGCGATGGATGAACTGCTGGTCGTGCAATCGGACTTGGAACGACAAGTGTTCCATGCTGTAGCCGACTTATTAAATCTGGAAGTCGATTTGCTTTATTTTGATACGACTTCGTCTTATTTCGAAGTCGATCCGTCCGAAACACCGGAAGAGGAATCCCTTCGAAAGCAGGGATTTTCTAAAGACAAGCGACCCGATCTTGTCCAAATCGTCATTGGGCTGGCCGTCACCCGGGAAGGAGTCCCGATTCGCGCTTGGGTATGGCCAGGCAATACGATGGACATGACGGTCATCAAACAAGTCAAACACGATTTGATCGGCTGGAAGCTCGGTCGTGTCATCAATGTCATGGATCGCGGATTTTCATCTGAAGAAAACTTACGAACCTTACAACAGGCAGGAGGACATTACATTGTCGGTGAAAAAATGCGATCCGGGAAAGCTTCCATCGAAGAGGCGTTGAGTCGTCGCGGGCGCTACCAACAAGTCCAAGAGAACTTGCATATCAAGGAAATCACCGTGGGAGACGGAGAAGCACGCCAGCGCTATGTTCTCGTGTACAATCCCAGCGAAGCCAAGCGCCAACGCAAGGAGCGAGAAAAGCTGCTCGAATCGCTGAAAGAGGAGTTAGAAGGGCTTCGCCAACTCCCAAACGAAGCTCATCATAAGGCTACCTGCCGATTGCGTTCCCATCCTTCCTATGGAAAATACTTGCGCCAGTTGAAGGACGGAACCCTTCGCATCGACAAGCAGACGGTTCGTGATGCCGAAAAGTATGACGGAAAATATCTCATCCGGACATCCGATGACACCTTGTCTGCCGAGGATGTCGCGCTCGGGTATAAGCAGCTGGTGGATATCGAGCAGGCCTTTCGAACATTAAAGTCCACATTGGAATTGCGGCCTATGTATCACCGCTTGGAAGACCGCATTCGGGCGCACGTGCTGCTCAGTTGGCTCGCTCTCTTGCTGGTTCGGATCGTGGAGATTCGAACCCATGAATCGTGGCCGAAAGTAAGGGACGAATGCGAACGTCTCATGCTTGGACATTTTTCTTCAAAAAACGGAGATCTTTATCAACGAACCGAACTGACGACCAAACAAGCGCAACTCTTTGCGGCTCTAGGGCTGGATCCTCCTCCGAAGATTCTAGGCATCCATCCTCGCACCTAGATACACGCCCGAAGTATGCCCAAATGCCTCTCGTCCCTTTTGTATCAAGGGATCAGAGGCATTTTGTTTACCTAGTCGCTGTCGAACTCGGGACAGAGAACACGGTTTCAATGACTTTTCGTTTTTGCTTGATCTATTTCTCCCATGCTTCGGATGAGCGGTGTTTCTTGTTTTTTCGAGGTGGAGTCCAAAACACGATTTGGTACTATTCGTACAACTTTTTTTGCAAATCGCTACTGATGAATCCTTTGTCACCTAAATTATAGGGATGAGGAATTTGGGACATGACACTTTCAGCGGCGATTCGATCGTGACAAGACGCTTCCGCGACTACGTATCCCATAGTTAGACACCTTGGTCTGTCACTTGAAGATGAAACTTAAACCCATAGTACCATTGCTTTTTCGAAGCACAATACCCGATGTCTGCGATCCCTTGGAATCGTTTGACGCGATACCTTCTTGCGGCATGCCTATTCTATCGGCATACTGTCTACTACCGCATAGGCATGGTGTTGACCACGTTTCGCCAGTTCATAACGAATCCATTTGATTGCAAAACGCAACGCTCGACAACGGAGGTTGTATCGGGAACGTTCGAGAAACTGTCCCTTTGTAAACAAGTTTCCGGTGACAAAGCGATGCCATGCACGTTCGGAGGAAAAACCAAATAACTTTCCTAAAATATGAATGGCAATGATGACAGCGTCTTCTTACTTTCACCAAATGTCGATTGTGACGTTGAAGATAGATCTGAATTTGTGAAAGTTGGGCAGAAACAAAGAAGAAAATGGCTGCATATTGTTTCTGAATATTCGCTTGATCTGTAGTAAAATGAAAGTGCTCTTGCATGGGGATTCTCCTTTCGAATGTTTGGTCGCACTTTCATTCTACAGGAGATCCACAAGCAAAGGCTATTTTTATGCTCACTCGATTTTATCTAGCACCACGGGTTGATATTGATTTCTCACAAGAAAGGATTGCCTGTAAACCGCCAACCCCGTTCATTCACTACTTTTATCTCATCTCAGTTTGATAATCAGGCCTAGTCCAAAATCAAAAAAAGCCTTCCCCTGCATAAGAGAAGGCCTTCCCAAATTATAGAATATCGATATCATCATCTCCATCAAACCAGTCGCCTACCATATCCTCCACACGGTCTCCGGCATCAAACGCATCTTCTACTACATCCTCGATCAGCTCTTCTGCCACCATGCCAGCAAGCATTCCGGCGGCAAATCCGCCGATCGCTCCCATCATTCCATGTCCGTGATGGCGGGAAGGATAGGTATGATAATATCCCGGATCGTGCGGAACATGCGGCTGGTGTGAGATATAGGACGAATGGGCATACATTTGCGGCTGGTGTACCATCTCTTGCAATAACATATGCCATTTTTGCGCCAATCCTTCGACGTCGTTCACTTCATCATAACTAAAGAACACATCCCGTTTTAATTCTCTCTCACTGAACCCCAATATTCCATTCAATACATCGACTTCAAGCTGCAAGCGAATACCGTGTTCCTCAAAAAAAGCGAAACATTCAATTTCTTGAATCACACCTCGAAACGACTCTGTCGGGAAAAATGCAAACTCTTGTCCATGCGCCGTGATTTTCCCAGAAATTGGCTTCTCACGAAAACCGAGCTTGTCTAATGCGTAAAACAATTTTTCTAACGGCACCGGCGGCAAGATGCGAATGCTATCTTCATCCACTGCATCGACTCCGTCGGCAATATCAAGCCGCGTAACGAATACATACTCTACCCCATAACGCGTGACTGGCAAATGGAGTGGCAATGTATAAACGAACGGCAATACTTTTCGCTCTCCCGGATGAAGCATAAACGATGACGCAACCGGAATGACCGCAACCGTCTGACGATAATGCTGACCATTTGCATGAACAATGAGCTGAAGCTCGACATCTAATTTACGAATATGTTGCTCGGTTATCCCTCCTTCAATGAAAAATTCGCCTTCGATTTTTTCGCCAACGCGCGCGTAAGGTTGATGCAAAACAAGGTTAATTTTTGCAGAACCAATTCCTAGCTTGGACAAAAATTTTTTAAACACAGCTACTCCCTCCACAGTATGTTTCTCCTCTTTATTATTTACGATCGAACAAGCAGAAAGATTCAAAAGCTCCTAAAGACCGTAACGATCTTTAGGAGCTTTTCTAAAAGAATATTTTAGAAATGCCTAAACAAATTAAAATCACCCCTGGAATAACTGTTGCTTTTTTCATTATTTTTGTTTTTGCAAACGTATAGCCTGTTTTTAGTCCAAAATGAATGAACAGCATATTAAGCAAGGACACGAGCAATGCTAACATAAGTGGAGAATAGCCTAAAAGCGAAGCGCTTAAACCTGCTCCGAACGCATCCATTGATAGCGCAAAGCCAATCAAGAGCGCCTCGTTCATGCTAATGCTGCCCGAGCCATCCAAATCAGCTAGCGACGGACGCTTTAAAATTTGGATGACAATGCCTAGCCGTTTTAAATGGACACGCCATATTTTCATTGTTGTCGCGGGCCGAGGTACCATCTCTTCTAGCTCATCTTCTCGCTTCTTTAATACGTTATAAATCGCCCACACACCGATCGCCACTAAAATGCACGCGGCAATTGCTTTTTCCACACGCACCGGCAATAACAGAACGAGAAAAGAACCGACGTACATAGACATAAGCAGCATGAACCCTGAAAACAATGCAATGACTACTAGTGAGGAAAGCGGAAATTTCATTTTCCGCATCCCGTACGTCACCCCAACGCTTAAACTGTCTAAACTCACCGCCAATGCTAACATCATCATCGATACGTATTTTAACATCGTTTCGTTCCCCCTGCGTTACTATATGCACAAGTGAACACAAGGGGAACTCGGCTATCCATTTTATCATTTTTCGACGAGATTCGATTTCCAAGGAAATATTTTTTCCCGTTTCGACACTATTCTTTCAAATGATATGGAATGGTCGCAATGACAATGTCTTTTTTCAAAATCAAGAAAAACCGTAATAAAATTGCCGTTTGGTTATGCAACAACGTATGCCACCATTTTTTTACAATAAACTGCGGCATTAAAATCGTAATCGGTGCGCCTTTTGTTTGCTTTTCTACTTCATTAATGTAATCAAGCATTGGCGAAAGGATTGTCCGATATGGAGAATAAATGACTTTTAATTCGATATCTGGGTGAAATTTTTCCCATTTCTCCCGAAGTTTTCGCTCCTCCTCTTCATGGAAAATAATCGAAATAGCCGTAATATCTTGAGAAATGCTCCGAGCATATTGAAGCGACTGGGCAACGACTTTGCTTACTCCAGAAATCGGGATGATTACTTTTGGCTCAACGATTTTCTCCCGCCGCTTCCACTCTTGTTCATCAAGTCTTAATTGTTCGCCTAATTTATCATAATGGGCACGAATTTTGTAAAACAATACTACAAGAAGCGGAATAGAAATCATGACAAGCCATGCTCCTTGTGTGAATTTTGCAACAACAGTAATAATCGTCACTAGTCCAGTGACAATCATCCCTGTCATAATTGTGGCAATAGTAACCGTACTGCGTCCATTTTTCTCTTTCCATAATTTCTTGACCATTCCAAACTGTCCAATCGTGAACGATAAAAATACCCCAACCGCATAAAGCGGAATCAACGAGTGCGTTTCCCCGTGGAACATCACAATTAAAATCATCGCTAATACGCTAAGCAAAATAATTCCATTGGAAAAGACGAGACGGTCGCCGCGGGCAGATAAACTGCGCGGTAAGAAGCGATCATTCGCAATAACCGAAACAAGCTGTGGAAATCCAGCAAAGCTCGTGTTCGCCGCCAGCACTAAAATAAGCATCGTTACCATTTGAAATAAATAGAAAAAGATGCTATTTCCAAACACGTGCTGTCCAATTTGCGAGATAACAGTTTTATCTTGCAACGGCACAACCCCAAAACCAGCTGCTAAAATCGTAATCCCCAAAAACATGGTGCCTAATAAAAACGACATCCACCCCATCGTAATCGATGCATTTTTCGAGCTGTCCGGCTTGAATGATGGAACACCGTTGCTAATTGCCTCCACCCCTGTCATCGCTGAACAACCAGACGCAAACGCTCGTAACAAAATAAATATACCATATCCTGATGAAAAGAAATGTGTGGCAGTCGCATGCTCTTGGTAATTGAAGCCATGCCAACCTTCATGCCATAATTGCCATCCCCCAACAGCAATTAATACTAACACTGAGATAATAAACAAGTACGTCGGGTAAGCAAACACCGTTGCAGATTCCGTAATGCCTCGCAAGTTTAAAATCATGAGCAATAATACAAGGGCAAGCGCAATGTCTACTTTCCACGGAAGCAAACTTGGAAACGCTGACGTCAATGCCGCAACACCAGAACTAATACTAACGGCTACTGTCAGCAAGTAATCAATCATTAGCGCCGCACCAGCGACTAAACTCGTCGTCGTACTTAAATGATCTCTTGCTACCACATACGCCCCCCCACCAGATGGGAACGCATAAATAATTTGTCGATACGACAACGTGACAACGACTAACAAGACTAAAATCGCCAATGCAATCGGCAATGAGAAGAAAAAGACACCTGTCCCAAGCAGCATAAGCACTAGCAAAATTTCTTCTGTCGCATACGCCACAGAGGAAAGCGCATCAGATGAAAATACCGCTAGCGCTTTCCATTTCGGCAATTTCTCATGTTTCAACCGCTTTGTTTCCATTGGTGATCCAATTAACAATCGTTTAACCGAAGCCATTTCCCTTTCTCCTTCTTTTTAAGTTAGTTTTATTTTGCACATTTATGAAAGAAAAAAAATACAAAAAGCCGCCAAGGATGTCCTTAACGGCAATATTCCATCCCTCCCACTACGCTTACGAGGTTAGCTGTCGGGTTAGGGCATGAGAGTAGCCCCTCCTGCGTCGGATTCACCCCAAGTAACACACGTTACAACAATGGTTCCCCCGCTCCATTACGGATTCAACGATTTATTCTATGCTTGATTAATCATAGCTGATATGTTACTCGCTTCCACTTTCATTGTAAAGAGTCAAAAACAACGGATTAGGAAGAAAATAGAGGATTTAATCACCTTTTTCCCTGATTTTCATTTCTTTCTCTTATTTGCTCTTCTTTTTTCTTTCATTCTTCGCTAACCATCATGTTCCTTTCAGATAACACCGTAACGTATAAGAAAATATGGACACTAACAATTTTAGAAGTACAAACATATATCTCCTTTTTTTGTATTTTCCCCACTTTCTATCCTTCCACTATATATATGCAACTGGGGAGTTTAACTTATTTTTGACTGTCCGAGTCAAGCCTTTGGCTTGCCTCTGTCACGCGTTCGCGTGGCAGAGAGCCGAATAACGAGCCGCCTCCCAGACAAATTCATTTGTCTGGGAGCAGTGTTGTTCGGTCCCCCGACAGTCGGAAAATGTTAACACTTCAATGTGCATTTATATAGCTTTACGATATGCCATAATCACCTATGTAAAAATACACCAGATGAATACACGTGTTGTACAATGCTTTCTAGGAGCAGATTGTTGCTTTTATACCTATTTGATTAAAATCAAAAAAAACAAATTCTGTATTTGACGAAATAAGGAATAATATATTATGCTACTCCACATGGGAATTTTGTTGTATAATATATAGCAGTGAATCTTTTGCATAGTATGAACACAGTCATAAACGCAATGGGTGTTCCATATATTTAAAAATCTAGAATGAGAGAATGAAAGAAAATAGAGGTGAATAAGAAAGATGAAGGGGCTCAGTAATATAAAATGGTTGCAACGCTGGTCCGATACCCATCTCCGCTTTTTTATATTAGCGGTGTTTTTATTTTGGATGAAAACGTATGCTGCTTATCGTATTGAATTTAACTTAGGGATTAGTAACGCGCTGCAAAAATGGTTGCTTTTTATCAACCCAATTAGTTCGGCCATTTTCTTTTTCGGGCTCGCGCTATTCGCGAAAGGAAAACGATCATATATTTGGCTTATTATCATTGATTTCGTGCTTTCATTTATTTTATACGCAAACATTGTCTATTACCGATTCTTTAGCGATTTCATTACATTCCCGACATTGACACAAACAAGCAATTTCGGTAGCCTGGGTGGCAGCATTTTAGAGTTGCTCAAATGGCACGATGTTATTTACTTAATCGACATTATTGTATTAGCTTTACTTATCGTGAAAGAGCGTGCGAATTTACAGCCTATTTCTTTAGGACGTCATAAAAAGAACTTACTTTTTGCAACAGCGGTGTTTACATTTGTCACTAACCTAGCATTGGCAGAAATTGATCGCCCACAATTACTAACAAGAACGTTTGACCGCAGCTATATTGTGAAATATTTAGGGATGTACAACTACGTCATTTACGACGCGATTCAAAGCTTGAAATCGTCTACGCAACGGGCGTTTGCGAACAAAAGCGATGTCACAACCGTATTGAACCATGTGCAAGCAACGTATGCCAAACCGAGTCCAGCGTATTTTGGCAAAGGAAAAGGAATGAACGTCATCTATATTCACCTAGAGTCGTTTCAAAACTTTTTAATTAACTATAAGTTAAATGGGCAAGAAGTGACACCGTTTTTAAACTCGCTCACCCATGAAAAAAATACAATGTATTTCGATAACTTTTTCCACCAAACAGGGCAAGGAAAAACGTCGGATGCCGAATTTATGCTGGAAAATTCGTTATTTGGCTTGCCGCAGGGGTCAGTTTTTACAACAAAAGCACAAAATACGTACCAAGCGGCACCAGCCATTTTAGGACAGCATGGTTATACGTCAGCAGTTTTTCATGGAAACTATAAAACATTCTGGAATCGCAACGAGATTTACAAATCGTTTGGTTTCGACCACTTCTTTGACGCAAGTTACTATGATATGAACGACCAAGACGTGTTAAACTATGGGTTAAAAGATAAGCCATTCTTTAGAGAGTCGATTCCGTTGTTACAAACATTAAAAGAACCGTTTTACGTAAAATTTATTACGTTGTCGAACCATTTCCCTTATTTAATCGATGAAAACGAAGCAACGATTCCACCTGCAACAACAGGAGACGGTTCCGTTGACCGCTACTTCCAAACTGCGCGTTATTTAGACGAAGCGGTCAAAGAATTTTTTGATTACTTGAAGCAATCAGGGCTTTACGACCGTTCGATTATCATTTTATACGGCGACCATTATGGCATCTCTGATAACCATAATGAAGCAATGGCGCAAATTATCGGAAAAGAGATTACACCGTTTGAACATACGCAATTGCAACGTGTACCACTATTCATTCGCGTTCCTGGAGTAAAAGGCGGTGTTATGCACCAGTATGGCGGGGATATTGATGTATTGCCGACCGTGCTCCATCTATTAGGAATCGATACGAAAAATTATATCCAATTTGGCACTGACTTATTATCGCCAGAACATCAACAAATCGTTCCGTTCCGCAACGGTGATTTCATCACACCGACCGTTACGGCTGTTGATGGAAAATATTACAATACACAAACTGGCGAGCAAATCGAGAAAAATGCTGAAATCGACCGAGATGAACAAATCGTTCGCACAAAACTTAGCTTGTCTGATAAAGTCGTGTACGAAGACTTACTACGCTTCTATACACCTAAAGGTTTTAAACCAGTCGACCGAAGCAAATATGACTACAACCATCATGAAGAAAAATAACAAGCGGGGCTGACTCCAAAAGTCTGCTAAAAAGCGGACTTTTGGAGTCAGCCCCTTATTTTTTCCCTGTATAAATGAAAATGGCCTCGCGGAAAAATTCCGCCGTTCCTAGTTGTTTTTGATCGTAGTATGCCTTAAACCGTTCGTCATCGACATACATTTGCGCCAATCCTGCGTGTGCTTCTTTGGAGTAATGATCCCAAAAATAACCTAACCATTGGCGATGTAAATCCGCTGCTTTTTGTGCAAGCTCTCCCGCTGGATCGCCTGTCAAAAACGCTTCCTGCAATATGCGCAACACTTCTTCGCCGAGTTTTGTTGCTTCTTCGTATTGTGCTGGCGTCATGTTTTTTACTTTTGCGTTTGATTTGTTCACCTGTTCCTCTCCGTATTTTTCCCGAATTTCTTTGCCATATTTCCGTTCGTTTTCGTCAATGAGCTGCTGTTTAAACGCCTCAAATTTTTCTTTGTCGCTCATCATGGTTCTCCCTTCTTTCGCTAATAATGTTTTCTCAACATTGGCGATCAACCCCTCTAATCGCCTCCGTTCTGCCAAGAGTTTTTCGCGATGCTGCTTCAACGCCTGTACGTCGTCAAATGACGGGGATGTGATGATTTGCTTAATCGTTTCTAAATCAACCCCAAGTTCGCGATAAAACAAAATTTGTTGGAGCTGGTCGACCTCTTTCGCTCCGTATATTCGATAGCCTGAGGCATTCACTCTCGCTGGCTTCAAAAGTCCGATTTCATCATAATACCGTAGCGTCCGACTCGTAACCCCCGCCAATTTCGCTAATTGTTGCACCGTATATTCCACGCGTTCACCTCCTGACAATTTCATCATAAACGTTTACGTAACGTCAATGTAAAGCAAAAAATAAAAAAATCTCGCCATGAGAGCGAGCATTATTTTACCAATCCGTGTTTAAACGCATAAATGACCGCTTGCGTCCGGTCTTGGACGTCTAGTTTCGCTAAAATGTTGCTGACGTGGACTTTCACCGTTTTTAATGAAATAAACAACTCCTCAGCAATTTCTTGGTTCGTTTTTCCTTGCGCCATTAATAGCAACACTTCCATCTCGCGACTCGTTAGTTGTTCATGGGGAAGCGATTGCTTTCGCCTACTGCTCATCATTTTTCCTGTCACTTCTGGTTCAAATACCGATTGCCCATGGAACGTGGCACGAATGGCATTCGCAATTTCGCTTGCCTTCGACGTTTTCAACATATAGCTTACTGCACCGGCTTCAATCGCCGGATATACTTTATCATCATCCAAAAAACTTGTCACAATCATAATTTTCGCTTCCGGCCAAGCGCTGATAATTTGTTTCGTCGCTTCAATACCGTCCATCGGCTCCATCACTAAGTCCATTAAAATAATATCTGGGCGAAGTTGAAGCGCGAGTTCAACCCCTTTTTCTCCGCTTTCTGCTTCCCCAACAACTTCCATATCCGGTTGAGCCGACAAGTAGGCGGAAACGCCAAGCCGCACCATCTCATGGTCATCGACAAGCAATATTTTAATCACGTTCCTTCCTCCCTTACACAAGCGGTACTTTCACTTCTAGTCGAGTTCCTTTATTTTTTACACTAACGATTTTTAACGTTCCCCCGATTTCGGCCGCTCGTTCGTACATATGTTGCAACCCGTAAGAGCCGCTTTTTGTTCGTTCGACATCAAAGCCCACACCATCATCCGACACGCGCAAAATGACAAACCCATCCCGCTCAAGCAACAACACTTCTAACATCGTCGCTTTCGCATGACGGAGCGTATTGGACACCGATTCTTGTAAAATGCGAAATAAATGATCTTCCACCCCACGATCAAGCGCCACATCTTCTATTTTCCACTTCATCTCCATCGGCAATTTTTGGGCAAGTTCCGTCAATAGCTCTCTTATTCCATCTTGAAGCGACTTTCCTTTCAGCTGCACGGGACGTAAGTGGAGCAATAATGCCCGCATTTCCAGTTGCGATTGGTGAATCATTTGTTCGACGAGCTTCAATTGCTTTTTCGCTTGTTCGTTTCCTGCATATGTTTCCATCAGCGCGGACATCATCATCGACGCCGCAAATAGTTGCTGGCTCACGGAATCGTGCAATTCGCGTGCTAGCCGATTTCGTTCTTCTGAAATAATTCGCTCGATCAGTTCTTCTTCGTTTTCCACTTTTTCTGTCACTAATTTTTGCGTGAGTTTCGTTTGTTCAAACCAATGTTTTTGCAACTTGTCGATTCTTTCCCATACATCACCGAGTTCTTTTGCTGTATGTTGACGCGATAGCTCTGTATTCCCTTGTTCGATTTGAAGCAACGCATGTTCAATCGCTCGCCATTGTTTTCGCCAAAACCAATCGAACGAAACCCCAAAAAGCACGCCAATAAACCCGCTTGCCATAAATAAAAAAACGACAAATGGCACCCCAAGCACCGTTTCGTTCCATAGTACCGACCACTCCGCAGGCGGAAACGTGAAAACATATGAAAGAAATAATACAACCGAAACGGTAAAAGCAAGTAGAAGTGCCCCAACGATATGTCGGCTCATATTCGTTTCACCTCAACATTTCCAATCGCCATCGAGGTGATGATTTTTAGCTTCTGCTCAGCCGTTTCATACGCTGGCGTTTGATAAATAAACGTTTGATTCCATAGTCGCTCCGTTTCTCTTGAAAAAATAGACGCTGCCCCAAACAGCACAGAATGGACGACGCTCACTTCCATTTCATATGGAACAAAAATGTGCACGTTGCCAATCCAGCCGCGGATAACGATCACCGCTTCTCCTTTCGGAACGACCGCATAGCTTAAATCAACGACTGTATCGCCAATGCCTGTTTGGATGTTCACATCGCTCCATTCATAAGCATGCTCGGGCGTTTTTTGCCGACCGAACAACATGTTTTGAAAAAGTGGTTGACGAAAAACGCCTTCTGTTTCTCGATCACTTGTTTTCCTCTCCGGACGAATAACGATAGGGTGGCGCTTGGACTGCGCAAATTGGATGATGGCATAAAACAGTAGCGCGACAAGTAAAAATCTGACTGTGATCATCGTGAACACATGCACAACAAGACCTAAGCACCCAAGCCAAAAGACGATTTTCCCAAGTTTCCGATGCCATTTTTTTCTCCCTATATAAATCAACCATGCCGAAAAAAGAACGGAAAAGACAATGCCTGGATGAAAAAACGAAATTTCGAACGCCAACATCATAAGCGCAAGGAGCACAACCCAACTCACATAGTCGGTCGTTTTTTGTTGATTCACGGGGATCCCCCCTTTCAGCGATAAATCAATAAAACGAAAAAGGCGCAACAACGTACGCCTTTAGCATATATGTTTATTGCTCTTGCTGCAACCGCTTTTCTAATTCCGCAATGCGCGCGTCAATCGTATGGCGATAATAATCTGATTGCACTCGTTGCTCGAGGCGCTCTAAATACGACTCCGTATCCGCAAACGTAGAAAGCGCTGGGCTTGTATACCCGTCTAATATACGGTTCATACGGTAATGCGCCCGTGCGATATTTTCTCGCCCCATCAGCTCCATGCGGCGCATATGCATATCTTTTAATTGATGTTTCATTTGCTCGTATTTCTTTTCTAGTTCCAATAACTGTTCGTTTGTTTGCTCCAACAGTTGCTTTAATCGCATCGCTCGCTCTTCGTACTGCATTTGCTCATGAGACGCAAACGCAAACAACTCCGACTCACCAGCTTTTGAGGCAATATCCGCCTGTTTCTTCCGCTTCTCCGCAAGCTGCATAGCTTCGCGATATTCGCGCGTAAACTGCTCTTTCAATAAGTATTGGCGCTCAAGCAGCTTCCGTACCTTTTCTACTTCTTGTTCGCATTGGCGTAAGTATTCATTTAGCACCGCAATTGGATTTTTCTTTTCCTTTTCATCTAACCATTCATGAATATCTGCCGCAATCATCGTTTTCACGCGAGAAAGTAAACCCATTGTCCTTCACTCCTTTAATAATGTTTTTGTAGTTCTGCCCATTGTTTTTCAAAATGGACGAACGGATCGTCAACCACTTGTACTACTTCTTTCGGTTCGTTCCATTTTTTATACACGACATAAAGCACATACGCGGCTACAATGGCGATAAGCGCTGGCACATTCGATACGCTCGCCATCAGCGCAGCCAAGCCAATGAGCGCCCAAACGATTTTGCCAAACGCCGAATCGGCTTTGAAAAACTTTTTCACCGCATAATACAAAATCGCCAAACTGATCGCTAATGCAACAAGCGGACCGAGGTGAAACATAAGCACGAACACCGCTATACCGCCTAAAAACAACCATCCGATTTTTTTTAACATCACCTTCGCCTCCTTCCTTGCTTTCATCTTACCGCTTCTTGCTTTTTCCTATCATGTCCTACAGCTATATTTTCACCTACGACTTAAGGCGTATTTTTAATGGATTGTATCGTTTCAATTTTTATGTGAAGAAAAATGCGGAGATGAAAATGCAGAAGTTGCTAATTTAGCAAAAGAAATGGAAGCATCGCTTGATCGAGAAAAAGGAAATAAGAAAGAGCCCAACTTGCAAACGATGTCCACAAGCTGGGTGTTATTTTTTTACAGTTTTTCACTTATATATTGGGGCAATTAACCAACTATAGCCGCTTACTCTCACTACGCCCCCGTACTAAACCAATGAAATTAGTAATGACAAGAAAAATAGAAATTGCCCACGCCGTATTGCTAATTATTTCTCCAGAGATAGATTTGTACAGAATGAAAGAAATGACAGCTATAATAAACGCGACATTCATCCATTTCATGATTTTCACACTCCCTATCTTTTATTCTCACTCATAGCGTAACGCTTCCACAGCAGGTTGCTTTGCCGCTTTATTTGCAGGAACAAAAGAAGCCAAAATACCTAACAGTCCACTAAAAATAACAAGAAGTACAACTTGGATAAAACTAAACTGAAAAATGTCCAAGTTGCTTTTTTTCATTACCGTCGTTACAATATAATTTGCTCCTTTTCCCACGGCAATCGAGCCTAAAATCCCGAATAATCCCCCGATGATACCTATCAACATTCCTTTTGCGACAAATATGCGGCGAATATCTGAACGAAATGCACCAAGTGCCTTTAAAATCCCAATCTCTCTAGTTCGTTCTATATACATCCAAATTGACATTTTAACCTCTGGTTCACGCAGCACACCCGATGCGACGCAACACTTCATCTGGGTGCTGCAACACATATTGTTCAAAACGAGTAATAGACTGGGCAATGTCGTTTTGATCTTTATGCAAGACGTTGGCAATGACTTCATCTTTCAGCCACTTCCATAACCGCTCCATCGGATTCAAATGAGGCGAATACGGTGGCAGAAAAATAAAGTGAAAGGCACCGCCTTCTTCACAATCGAGGAATGCTTGCACCATGTTGGCATGATGAATCCGTGCATTGTCCAACACAAGCACGAGGAATCGATCCGGATATTTCTCTTTCAACAGGCGCAAAAAGTCTAGGAATGTCTCAGCGTTGGCGGATGATGCGCGATGAAACACGACATCGCCTTGTTGAACGTCTACCGCACCAAAAATGGAAACGTGAGCGTGGTGACCGTAGCTTGGCACTTGTTTTTGATTGCCCACTTCTGCCCATGTCGTACGGAGCGCTTGATAGGCGCGAACATGCGTCTCATCGACATGAAGCAGAACCATCTGCTCAGTGATTCATTTTTTTTATAAACTCGAGTTCTTTTTCAAAGGCAGCTTGAAGCGTTGGATCCCCTTTGACGAGCTTATCAGTCGGACGGGTCCACGACAAGCGAAGACGATGTAACCATTTGCGAATCCCTTCGCGTGACATGGAAACGCCATATGTTTGTTGGATGTAAGATTGCAAAATGCGTGTGTTCCATGACGAAGAAATGCCCCAACCGACATCAACGGGCGTGGTGGTTAACACAAGTTGTCTGATTTCTTGTTGTTGTTCTTCCGTAAGAAACGGCATGCGACCAGGTGGCAAGCGGCGATCGAGTAAATGATCGAGCCCCCCTTCATTAAACCGTGCGACGTAGAGGGCAACCGATTGACGGCATAGATGAACCATTTTGGCGACATCTTTTCCGAGATACCCTTCCATGACGAGACGAACGGCGGTAACCCGAGCACGAAGCAAAGCATCTTTGATTTTCCGTTCTTGTTTCCGAAGTGTTCGAGGCGTCCAGCCGTGATCATTTGTCATTTTAAGACGTTTCATATCATTTCCGCTCTTTTTGTATAGGAATACTTAGGAGCAGTATAACTATGGAAAAAGGTGTTCATACAGAAGTCATCATTTTAAAGTGCATGTATATAAGACACGTTAGCTCTATACTTGGACATGATTAAGTCCAATCCCTCAGCTTAATAACTCTGTGCAACTCCAATAATTTTGTTGCAATGTATGCACTTAAACACAAAAACTGCGGTGTAATTACCGATATCATTCCAAAAAACATCGATATCATCAATCCTACTTTTAGTTAAATCATCTAATATAGAAAGTATGTAATCTTTTCCGTTCCCATTTTGGGAGGCGTTATTAAAATCCTCTTGTTTCCACTCACCAACATACCGCATAAAATCCCCATCGCATACAGGCCAATCATTATATTGAATCCACCGTACTGGTGGATTTTTTTCTAACTCACTAATAATAGACTCGAACAATTCGTTTAGTTCCTCGCTACTTTTTTCCGTAAAAGTATTTTTCAAATGTGTATACAACCTATCTTTAAGATATTGGGGAATTTGTACCGTGGTTTCTCCCTTTACTAAGCAACCTAGACAAACAGACGTAATTTCATCTCCTCTATCAAAATACTCCCCTTCTAAGCAATTCTCTTCTGTTCCGCAAAATTGACAGTTCTCTTCTGTAAACTCTGCATTGGCTTCTGGATCCATAAAGTACTTGAATTTGTACTTGTTAGCGTTCATATACTCCCACCTCATTTATCAAATCTTCCTCTATCCCATTCGGACTCCCAATACTTTCTAACGTCCTTTCTATATAAATGCACATTGAAGTGTTAACATTTTTCCACTGTCGGGCGATCGAACAACACCGCTCCCAGACAAATGAATTTGTCTGGGAGGCGGCTCGTTGTTCGGTTCTCTGTCACGCGAACGCGTGACGCAGGCAAGCCTTTGGCTTGCCTCCGACAGTCGAAAAAATAAGTTAAACTCCCCAGTTGCATATATATAAACTGCTTCCTGTCAATGCCAGATTTCTCATTATAACTTGGATGGTTCTTTTTATAGTTTTCGCCAAATCGGTGATCTGAGGCGTGCATTTCATGAAAAGAACCGTTAGGATTTTGCCCCTCGTGGTGTATCTCTATTGGTCGATTGTCTTTTTTGCTAATAGGTGCATTTCCACGTTTGTTAGGTGCAAAAATTTCATTGTTAGGAATTCTGGTTTTCATGTTATCAGAAATAATATTACCTGTACCCTTAGCAAACTTCTCAGTTTCGTCCGCCCTCTTAACTACTTTCCCCGAAACCCCTTCGCTCCGGCTCATTCGCTGGTACAATTCTTTAGCGCTTTGGACAAAGTTGGAACCTTCCGTTGCCGCTAAAGTGGCTCCATGAGTGGCTCCCATAGCAGCGATGGCAGTGGCTGGAGCTCCGACAGCCGCTCCCACTCCCGTGCTGCTAAGGACGATGCCGCCTGCTTCTAAAGCGGTGAACCCGGCTGTTTCCATTGCCCCGGCTACAGTCATACAGCGTGTCCCGTCATTTGCCCTAATTCATAGGCGACAAGGAACTGTTTAGACCACGTAAACGTCGAAATACAACTGAGGCGCGGAAGTTTTGATATATTTTATGTAGACTCTCGAAAACAAAATAACAAACAAAACAATATATATTCTAATTACCTAAGAACTCAATTTAGGTATAACTATGAACTTCTAAAGTTCATATTCGACTAGCTTTGACCACAAAACATAAAAAACAAAAACCTTGAAAGGCACATAGCCAATCAAGGAATAAGCTCATTGAATTTTTAGTCAGCTAATAAATCAAGGTAGTATTTATCGTTCTCTTCTATTTTTTTTAAAAATTCAGCAAGAGAAGTGGCGATTTGAATATCATAATAGTAAATTGGATTTTCATCTTTATTGCTTAATTCAATTGACATTAAAGCTGATTCACTAGCCTCAAAAAATATTAATTTGTTATTCTCAAATTCATCATATATCTCTATGTCTGGATAAAATTCAAAATCATTGCTTCTCAATCTGAAGTCTCTTACAGAATACGGATCCATAATACGATTTATATTGAATTCTGACCCTTTAATAAATCCATAACCAACTTCTAAATAAAACTTCACTAATTCATTAGGGAATTTCAAATTCAAGGTTTTTTCAACTTCTTCTATCTCTTCTTTAGTTACTGGATAAAAGCTATTTTCTTTGTTTGCTTTTATAAAATCATAGCCCATCACTTGTTACCTCCTTTAAACAACTGATTTGCTGGTGAACCTGTTCCATGAATGCCAGCTTGGTGCTCATTTGGAAATTTTGCTGGATGTATATTCCACCATTCATGTTCCCCACCAAAAGTATTTTCAATTATATGATGTGCATCGTATTTATCTCCTTTTTTTCTAATGATTTTACCTGTTTTTTCAGATATAACATTCTCCTCGTAAACAGGCCATTTTTGTCCAGTATTTTCTTCCCAATCTTTTATTACTTTATTTTTTATTTTATCAAATTCCGCCCTATGCCTTGCAGTTTCCATTGGTGACATCTTTTTATATTCTTTATTTCTCAACGCTTCCTTCAATTTTTCTATTTGATTTTTAGTTAACTCTCTGCTTGTTCGTAGTTCTATATCTCTAATACCCGTGGTGCTAGATAAAATCGAGTAAGCAAAAAAATAGCCCTTGCCTGCGGATCTCCTGTAGAATGAAAGTGCGACCAAACATTCGAAAGGAGAATCCCCATGCAAGAGCACTTTCATTTTACTACAGACCAAGCGAAAATTCAAAAACAATATGCAGCCATTTTCTTCTTTGTTTCTGCCCAACTCCCATCCATCCAAATGTATTTGCAACGCCGCAATCGTCATTTGGTGAAGCAAGAAGACGCTGTCATCATTGCCATTCATATTTTAGGGAAGTTATTTGGCTTTTCTTCCGAACGCGCATGGCACCACTTTGTTACAGGGAACTTGTTCACCAACGGACAGTTTATTGAACGTTCTCGATACAATCGCCGTTGTCGAGCGTTGCGTGTTGCAATCAAGTGGATTCGTCATGAGTTGGGAAAACGTGGTCAACACCATGCCTATGCGGTCGTAGACAGTATGCCGCTAGAGTTGTGCCATGCCGCAAGAATGTACCGTGTCCAACGATTTCAAGGCATAGCTGATATCGGGTATTGTGCGTCGAAAAAACAGTGGTACTACGGATTTAAGCTGCATCTTCAAGTGACCGATCAAGGACTGCCGATGGGATACGTGGTGACCGAAGCATCCTGTCACGATCGAAACGCGGCGGAAACCGTGATGGCGCAAATTCCTCATCCCTACAATTTAGGGGATAAGGGATTCATCAGCAGCGATTTGTAAAAAAAGTTGTATGAAGAGTATCAGATCGCATTTTGGACTCCTTCTCGAAAAAACCAGAAACACCGTCCATCCGAAGCATGGGAGAAGTGGATCAAACAAAAACGTAAAGTGATTGAAACGGTGTTTTCCGTCCTCGTTGATCCGTATCGCATCACAGAAATCCGCGCCAATTCGATCACAGGATTCGAAGTGGCACTCGATGGCATCCTGTTGGCGTATTCACTTGTCACACTAGGGCTAGTTGAGCGCTAGCGCTCAACTAGCACCACGGGTTCAAAATCATTTTTAATATGTCTCCTCCTGAGTATGGTTTTACAAGGTACCCATGCTGCCTATTATAATTACGGAGTTATTTATCTTAAACACATAGGAATCAATAGTGTTTATATTGGTGGAATCCTTGTTTTGGCTGTGTTAGCTGAAATCGGGTTCTTTTACATTTCAAACCGAGTATTCACTAAGTTCGATGTAGCGACTATGTTTCTATTGGCCGGGATTGCATCAATTATCCGTTGGTCAAGTGTCTATTTTTTTGAGAATCCACTGGTTTTTGTGTTTTCTCAACCGTTGCACGCTTTAACATTTGGTCTCACGCACTTTGCATTCATGACTTTTGTTAATCAATATATTAGTAAGGACAAAATTCCTTCAGCTCATGGACTCTACGCATCACTTGCCATGAGTTTAACCACTGGGGTTTTAACACTTGTCAGTGGATACTTGTACTTGTATTCACCTGGATTCCCATTTCTCGGAATGGCATTGGTCGTGGCACCTAGTTTATTCCTATGCCCGATGCTTAAAAAGCTCACCCGTCAATCCAGCACATTTCAACAGTTAGGTGCTTAATTACTTCGGATAATGTATAATGAAACACGGCGCCCTAACCGACAAACAGCCAATTTTTTAGATCTTAAAATCTTTTTGCTTCTGATGAACAATAAACAGATAACACCCTAGTGTGAACGAAATCAGCCTCCTCGATATCTTAAAATCCGAATCAGAAGATGATGTCGTTGATATGATCCAATTAAACATGGAATTAGAGAAAATTAGAAAATATATTGACATTCTTGATGAACGTGAAAAAAAAGTGATTATTAGGCGATTTGGCCTTGATTTACAGAAGGAAAAAACGCAGCGGGAGATCGCCAAAGAGCTAGGTATTTCCAGAAGTTATGTATCACGCATTGAAAAGCGGGCGCTTATGAAAATGTTTCACGAGTTTTATCGAAACGAAAAGGAAAAGCGGCGGTAAAATTTCTCCCTTTAGGTGTACTCTACCTAAAGGGGCTTTTCAATATTGAGCATTTTCAAAATACAAAAAACAACATGATGCGCTGAAACGATTAGAACGTGAATTAACAGAAACCTTCCTGATCTCCTTGAACGTGGGGTATACGATGAAAAAACTTTA
Organism: Anoxybacillus amylolyticus; assembly: GCF_001634285.1. GTDB lineage: Bacteria > Bacillota > Bacilli > Bacillales > Anoxybacillaceae > Anoxybacteroides > Anoxybacteroides amylolyticum. Next base: position 21,743 of record NZ_CP015440.1, on the reverse strand, counting down.
TTGAACGCTCCCACTACCTAGCCGACAGAATAGATGAATTGGAAAGAGCTCTTGCACAAGCACAGGAAGAATTAGCTCTCGAGAAAGAACGTGAACAAGCCAAAGTAGAAATCATTCCACAAGTGGAGTATGTCCTAGAATTGTACAATAAACCGGACGATCTGAAGCTAAAAAAACAGCCTTCTTAAGTCTGTGCTTGAAAAGGCTGTGTATCGAAAAAAAAAAACAGTGGAGGAATGAGTTTACTCTTATCATCTATCCTGAAAACAAAATTTGGCAAAAAACAACCCCCACCTAGCCTCTGGAATATAATTTCCAAAGGAAGGTATTAAAGTTTATATATGGTTTAATCCCCTTATGCACCCACTTTTTCTACCTTCACTTCGTACCCTAACCCCTCTAATTTCTTCACCGTTTGACGCACGATCTTTGCTTCCCGTTGACGATCCCAATAGTCTGCCCCTAATTCTTGATACGGTTCCTTTCGAGTTAACAGGTAATAGATGATTTCTAATATCGTTCGTCCAACTGCCATACTCGCTCGATTCGCCCCTCTTCTTGTGGCGATGCGGTGATTACTGGGGTCCGTCTATCTTTCGGACTCTTGCGTACCATAGAATCATCGACCTCATGACCCCAGCTGCAAGGAGATATTTCGACAATATTCGTTTTCATCCTTCCGATGGCGCCGAAATTTTTTTCGGCATGGGGGTCTATCTTGCATTACACAAAATTCTTGACGGTACCGGAGAGTCTCTTCCAACGATTCTCCATTCCTCCTAGGGTATTTTCGATACGGGAAATGCCCTATTGGTGCTGGATTCTGAAAATCTCACGAATATTGGGCTGAATGGATACGCTAGTTGAGAGCTAGCGCTTAACTAGCACCACGGGTTTGTATATATAAATATAGATTGTTAGAAAAACCAGAACAAAACCGTTAAATATTAACAAATATTCTAACTTCTTGGTTAAAGATATAATTGTTGAAACAATCAATTTGGACAAAGATGCTACGATAAAAAGCAGTGAATTTCTAAGTAATAAAATCTCAGCAAAACTTTCTTTATTAGTATAATTTTTATATAGATTTAATATATTTAATTTATACATTGTAAAAAAGAAACCTAATAGCACTAATGAACTCACCCTTATTATGAAGTTTTCGAGGGCAAGTAAAAAATATGCCGTCCCCATAAAAAGTATTGAAGATATAAGATATTTTTCTTTCGGTTTAATTTTCACAAGTGTTAAGTTAGCTAAAATAAAAGTGGTTGATAATATAAATTCTAGTGAGGCAAACATTAATAAGCTATTGTCTGATTTAATATCTATCAAAGCCACAGCAGGTAGAATTACATCTAATAAGGGAGAAGTAACAAATGTAGTAACTATCCCTACAAGCAAAAGCAACTTAATTTCTTTACTTAGTTTAAGATTATTTTTCCATATCGATTTTAATCCTTTAATTTCTGATACACTTTGTATATTCTCTGTTTTTTGTTTTATAAAATAAAAAATTGAAACTAAAACACAAACAGAAGTTATTACCCCTATAAATGATTGAGGAGTATACTTAATTATGGCAGTTGTTATCCAAGGGCTTGAAACTAAGGTCAACCTATCTATTAAATCAATTTTTGCAGCAACTCCATAAAATGAAGAAGCTATTTTTTTTTCTATGTAACCGTATATATACGGCAAAGTCACGATGTCCATAAAAGATTCTATAGCTAGAAGAAAAAAAGAAAAATAAAAGTGATTTTCAAAAAAATAAGGGACAGTCAAATAACATATACACTTAATAATAAGAGCAGTAATAAATAAATTATGATCACCTGTTAATGTTTTTATTATCTTAAATAATGGAAATGCAATGATATTTCCTATTAATAAAGTAGCTGTCATCAAGACAATTAATTCGGGATAGTACTCAAATATAAAAAATATACAATAAAATTGAAAAATTCTATCACCTACACTTAAAAAACAAAAACTTATTAATAAAATTACTATATTCTTATCTATATTACTATCTATCGATTTCATATATGCAACTCACCTCTGTATAGAAATTCCTAAACTTAAGGCATTTATTAAATTCATTTACTATATTTCTCTTTTTATTTAGCTTTGTCTCCCTGATGTTCAAAAATTCAAGAATTTCCTTTAAGTGACCCAACTCTAATAATATGTCCCTATAAAATATATGGTTTCTATATTTCCACTGCATCCTTTCATAGGTGCATGTAACTATCAACAGAGAATCATCGTATCGAAAACTCTCTACAATTTCCCAATCATCTAGTAATGGTGACAAATATAATATTTTATTATTATGAGTTGCAAATATGTCTAAGGTATGCCTAGCCCCATTGGAAGGGTATGTTTTTTTAAGGGATGGAAAATTCATATAAATACACTTTGTTGATTTGAGAAGTTTATTTAATATGTGAAATAAATGAACTTTATCCCTCTTCTCGGTATATCCTGTAAGAGCATCGAATACTGTCTCATTAATAATTTGTGAGGGAAAACACTGACAGACTCCGGAGAATTCAAATGAAATATCTGGATGTTTCTTGATCATATTATACTCTAGCATTTTTTCTTCATCGTATAAATGAATATCTTTTGCATATGTATAATCAGCATATGGTATTCTGTTTATTTTAATCCAATTATTTATTTCCTTTGAATCAAGGTAATTTTCGTTTAAATATTCTGATAAATATTTTTTGTTCGTTTCTATCTGTTCAAGAAAAAAATTGATGCTTTCTTCGTCACATAATCTCAAGAAGCCAAAAAGGTTTAGTTGCGATAAAAATATTTCATTTTTTACCCACCACATATTCCAATTATTCATAACATCAACCTGCCGTAGTAAAATAAACTATTGCTTGCTCAAAGTTATTAAGTCCCATCAATTTATCTACTTTTTCTTCACGTATAGCTGGTGTAATAAACATAGATTTATTCATACCGGAGAAGGTTATTAACAGTCTTTGCATTATTTGACCTGCAGCTATAAATAAATTTCTGTACGCTCTCTCATGTTGATATCTTATCATATAAGGAAGCCAATCAATTGCTAATGCAATGGATACTTTACCGCTTCCAGCCAACTTTTGACCAATACAAATTTCTGTAACTTCATTTCTAAATAAGCCTTTTTTTATTAAAAGCAACTTGTGGTTTAAAATATCATAAAAATATATACCATTTTCCAATCCTTCAATATCATAAGAAATAACATATAAGTAAAAAGAATCCACATAAGACATCTCATATAGTTTATGGTAACTTTCTATATCTTTATCCTCTAAGATTTTTGCATTAACTTTTCTTTTTTCTCTAAACTTATAAAGAGATATATAAAGTATTTCAGAAAGCTCATCTAGTGTAAATTTATCCTTACTCCATGGTTGATTAGATCTCCTATTCAGTAGAGCCTTTTCAAAAGAGACATGAGATAACTTTTTTACTTCATTAGATAATTTTACCTCATAGACATTATCAAGAGGTAGATAGGTACATAAAAAATTGGAATATCTATTAATTAACTCATTCCTCATATTTATAGTTTTGTTATAGTCCCAATCATCGTCTTCATATTCAACTCTATTTGATATTAGATGGAATATTAAAGCCTCATGCCATCCATAATCTATCCACTGCTGAATGCCCTCTGCATAAGTATTATCAAATGGCTCTTTCTTGATTAGCTCCTGTTCCAGTAAATACTGAATTTGTGTCCCAGTGAAAATAGCAGTGAGTTCATTTTTTTCAACATATTCTTTGCTTTTAAAAGCTTTAATTAACGAAATAAACTCACCATGGCTAATCTTCACCTCCCTATTCGGAACAGGAATTGTTATTTTAATAAAACTACTTTCGTTTGGATCTAAATCCCCTATAAAAACTGGGTTTAAATAGTACTTTTCCATGACAATAACTCCTTCCTTTAGAAATATTGATATATCAAGACTTCTTGTACCTTAGGGATGACAAAAAATATTTTTCGAAAAAATCCATCACGTATTTTTGAATTTTTGTTTATATATGGATCCTCACCAAAAGTTGTAGTTGATTTTTTATAACAAGTTCTACTAATGCTTGTGAGGAAAAATCAGCAAATTAATGATTTTTTCATATTCTTGTTCAGAAAAAAGTATCACTCGTCAAGTACATGTTGTATTGATGAATCTTATATAATAGTCTGTGGGTGCGCTCCGTTGTCACTGTGCGGGGATATAAATGCGATGCACCTTGGATCTCTGCATAGCTGATTCGGAAGAACACTCCCATGTCCCTAGGCATCCTTGTGTCAACATTCCTCTGTTCGATCTCTTCACCAAGCAGAGGCTGGCTATATACATGCACTTTAAAATGATGACTTCTGTATGAACACCTTTTTCCATGGTTATACTGCTCCTAAGTATTCCTATACAAAAGGAGCGGAAATGACATGAAACGTCTTAAAATTACAAATGATCATGGCTGGACGCCTCAAAAACTTCGGAAACAAGAACGGAAAATCAAAGATGCTTCTCTTCGCGTTCGGGTTACTGCCGTTCGTCTCGTCATGGAAGGGCATCTCGGAAAAGATGTAGCGAAAATGATCAATTTATGCCGTCAATCGGTTGCCCTCTACGTTGCACGTTTTAATGAAGGAGGGCTCGATCATTTACTCGATCGTCGCTTGCCACCCGGTCGCGTGCCGTTTCTCACGGAAGAACAACAACAAGAAATCAGACAACTCGTCTTAACCACCACGCCCGTTGATGTCGGTTGGGGCATTTCTTCGTCATGGAACACACGCATTTTGCAATCTTACATCCAACAAACATATGGCGTTTCCATGTCACGCGAAGGGATTCGCAAATTGTTACATCGTCTTCGCTTGTCGTGGACCCGTCCGACTGATAAGCTCGTCAAAGGGGATCCAACGCTTCAAGCTGCCTTTGAAAAAGAACTCGAGTTTATAAAAAAATGAATCACTGAGCAGATGGTTCTGCTTCATGTAGATGAGACGCATGTTCGCGCCTATCAAGCGCTCCGTACGACATGGGCAGAAGTGGGCAATCAAAAACAAGTGCCAAGCTACGGTCACCACGCTCACGTTTCCATTTTTGGAGCAGTCGACGTTCAACAAGGCGATGTCGTGTTTCATCGTGCGTCATCCGCCAATGCCGAGACGTTCCTAGACTTTTTGCGCCTGTTGAAAGAGAAATATCCGAATCGATTCATCGTGCTTGTGTTGGACAATGCACGGATTCATCATGCCAACATGGTGCAAGCATTCCTCGATTGTGAAGAAGGCGGTGCATTTCACTTTATTTTTCTGCCACCGTATTCGCCTCATTTGAATCCGATTGAACGGTTGTGGAAGTGGCTGAAAGATGAAGTCATTGCCAACGTCTTGCATAAAAATCAAAACGACATTGCCCAGTCTATTACTCGTTTTGAACAATATGTGTTGCAGCACCCAGATGAAGTGTTGCGCCGCATCGGGTGTGCTGCGTGAACCAGAGGTTAAAATGTCAATTTGGATGTATATAAATTCTTCTTATTTAATAGCTATGTAACCAATGCTGGCTTCCTTCAGTCCATCAATATTTAATAATGAATTAACATATTCAAAGGAAGTTGAATGGCTCAAATTATAAGATATGTTTAAACTATCTAAAATCAACGTTGCTGAAGACAGCAAATGTCCTACATCAATATTAACAGCCTTAAAAGATCTACTTTCTCGATACCTATACATACTCCGTTCAAAAATACTTGTTAAAATTATTATTAAAGAGTAATGATTTAAATTTTCTTTAATTAATGGACAAACTTTTTGTAGGTTAATTTCCGATAAGTTATTTATTTCTACTAAGTTGTTTGAATAGACACTATAATGATATACTGAATTTTTACTCAACTCACTTAGTTTTATGTTGTTTGTTGTAATTAAATAGCATTCTGTAGGATGTTTAATCCCTCCACTTGGACTAGTCTTTAGCAAGTATTCGTCTCCTAAACTTGTAGTTTTTATTCCCTGACGACCAAAAACCATTTTTAAGAGATATGATAATTGATCAAAGTTTATCTTTGAACTCTTTGCCTTTTTAGATATCATTACATCCCTTACGGAAAAATTAGTTGTACTAATTGTCGCTACTTCTTTCAAGCGCACTCTTTTTTGTTTAGAATCATATTCTTTATAAATTGACGGGGGATTTTTTTCTCTCTTAAATTCCCTCATACCCTCTATATCAATTTCATAACCAGACTGAGAATAATCTAGTTTCTTTTTTGCATTATTAAATAACTGATATACATATGCTTCGTTCCAGTTAAAAGTTTTCCAAAGTTCCTGTAAATCTAACCATTCTTTTCTATAATCTAATTCACTCAATAAAAGTTTTTCTTTAATCAACTGTTCTAAGAATTGAAACAATAAGTCTTTATCTATTTCGTAAAGGCTTAGAATTTGAGCAACAATCTCATTTTTATTACAAGGTTGATTACTAGTTATTTTAAGTATCTCAAATATTAACTCATTGTATAATATTTCCACAGAATAATATTCCTCGTTTAATAAATCCAATACATATTCCTCATTTTGTAAATGAAAATATCGAAGCATTGGATTAAAAAAATATTTCATTGTATTCTCTCCTCGTAAATATGAGCCTCAATTGAATTTTTTCAATTGAAGCTCATATTTATTTTATTCACCCATTTGTCTTCTTACATAAGTTTCTTTGTTAGAAACTTTTAATAATTTTAGTTGGTTAAGATTAACTTTTTTCTTTTTTGAAATTCCCTCTTTTGAAACTTCTTTTTTCACATTTAACACCTCCTTTACATTATTAAGGCTCTTCACAAAAAATTGTACTTGATTTTTTATAACACGCTCTACTGACGCTTGTGAGGAAGAATCAGCAAATCAATGATTTTTCCACATTCTTTTTTCAGGAAAACACATCACTTGTCCAGTACATATTTTTACAATCAACACCTCCCTTTTTTTAAATTTATTTGAAATAATTTAATTTTTATACATGTAAAACTATAACAAAAAAAAAAAAAAAAAAATCAATACTTTTTAACATAAAATTATCAATAAAATATGAATATTAACTTAAAAGAAAAATATACCCATTTACACCCCCCCCCTAAAAACCACACAAAAAATATTTCGGTTGAAAAAAACAAAAAGTTAGTTTATTCTGAATTTTATACAACAAAATAATAAGTTCACGCAACAGGTGGTTCACACATGCTGTGAATCTTAAAAGGGAAGTTTGGTGAAAGTCCAACACGGTCGCGCCACTGTGATGCAGAGCTGTTTATCACAATCCACTGTTTCATTTGAAATGGGAAGGAGATAGACAGCGATGAAGCTAAGTCAGGAGACCTGCCTGTTGTATGCACTTACGACCTACGCGTCATAGGGAGGAGTGAGGACATATGATCTTGAGGCACTTCATGTATCTCAATACGAGCTAGCTATGCCCTCCTTCTGCTTGGAAGAGGGCTTTTTCACTTGATTGGGATATAAATGACTGGAGGTGCTTAACTTGTTCATCCGTAGTTCAAATGTAGGATATCCGCGCATTGGTGAGAAAAGAGAATGGAAAAAAGCGTTAGATTCTTTTTGGAATGGGCAAATAAACGAACAGCAATTCATAAAAACGATGGAACACATTCGACTCGATTCGATTCGTAAACAGTTAGAAAGAGGAATTGATCTCATTCCAATCGGAGATTTTTCTTTATACGATCACGTGTTAGATACAGCTTTTATGTTCGGATATGTTCCAGAGCGATTTAAACAAATGGACAATGTGCTCGCGCAATATTTTGCGATGGCGCGCGGGACGAATGGGCAACATGCCCTTGAAATGACGAAATGGTTTAATACAAATTACCATTACATCGTTCCTGAGATTGAGCAAACAAAGCCAGGATTAGTGGAAAATCGCCTATTGAAAGAATACAAGCTTGTAAAGGAAACATTCCATGTGGAAACAAAGCCTGTGTTGCTTGGGCCGATTACGTTTCTTTTGCTTTCTAAGCAATACGAGAGACACGAGTGGCGCAAACATCTCGCACAGTTAGTTCCTGTTTATGTGGAATTATTAAAACAACTAAGCGAAGCGGGCGTGTCATTCGTACAAATCGATGAACCGATTCTCGTTCAAAATGTAGATGATGACATCATCGATGCCTTTCGTGATGTGTATGAAGTTTTTCATCGCGATGTACCAAATATCATTAGCTTTGCATAAAAAAATTTTCGCTTTGTCAAGTAGCTGAAGACAAAAAAGGATGCAACAAATAAAAAAACTCCTTATAATTAGGAATGTTTCACACACAACCCAACACCTAATTACAAGGAGGTTTCCTCATGGATTGTATCACATTTCAAGCGCTTTGGAAAGAGCTCGATGTGCGTGTTTTTTCGAAACTAATCCCTATCATCGACGTAGATAAATACATCAAAAAGCTGTCTGCGTATCGTTTTTTACAATTGTTGATTTTTGCGCAAATCAACGAAATCGACAGCTTGACAGCGATGGCGAAACACGTAAAAGACACGAAAGAGCTTCACACGGAATTGGAGTTGGATGCCATTAGTACGTCGCAACTATCAAGGAAGCTAAAACATCTTTCTCCATCGTTATTCGAGACGATTTTCCATCATCTCGTACAGACGATTCAGCGTCAACTCCAAGCAACACCGACGGTGGAACAGATTCGTCGATTACACATTATTGATTCGACAACGATGAGCATGTGCATCGGGCAATATCCGTGGGCAACGTTTCGGAAAACCAAAGCAGGCGTTCGCCTTCATTTGCGGGTGGTGGTGCAAAACGACATGACGATTCCTGATCGAGGGGTTCTCCTTCCTGCCAAACACGCAGATCGAACACAAATGGAGGAACTCATCACCTACGATGAGGAAGCCATTTATTTATTCAATCGGGGATATGTCGATTACCAGCAGTTCGATCGATTGTGCGAAGAAGGAATTTCGTTCATCACCCGTTTGAAAGACAATGCGATTGTCGAAGTATGGAATGAACAACGCCCAGATGACGAGTCGATGATGCGGGATCAAGAAGGGGTTCTTGGGACGAACAAGACGAAAATGAAACATCCCCTTCGCCTGATTCAAACGAAGGACAGCGAAGGAACGGTCATTGTCTTAGTGACCAATTGTTTCGATCGATCCGCCAAGGAAATCGCAGATTTGTATCGCTGTCGGTGGAAAATTGAAACGTTTTTTAAATGGATGAAGCAACATTTACGAATCAAACGGTTTTGGGGAACGAGCGAGAACGCGGTGTATACGCAAATCTGGGTGGCACTCATCACTTACTGCTTGCAAGTCCTTCTACAAGTGAAAACAGGGTATAAGGGGACATTGTTAGAAGTGAAGCGAACAATCCGTCTGCTTCTTTTCCAGCCATTTTCGGAAGTGATTCGCTCGTTGTTTCGGAAACCGTCTCGAAAATCGAAAGGAAGACGAACCTATCGCTGGGTAGAGGAGTTCGAACGGATAGAGCAACAATGGGTAGAGGGGGAGGTGGAGCATCTCGATGAATTAGAGTATGACCCTATCTTTCTTGCGCCGTGGAAATAGTAAGGGGTTGTAGAAAAATATGGATATAGAATCATCACGGGGTGATCCGTCTTTTTTGTTTTTTTGGAATACAGAATATTCCGTCTTATTAGTGTGCTGGCATACCCTATTGAAACGCAGAAATCTTGACATTTAGGTAATGAAGTTTATGCAATGTTAGTGACCAAATATAAACCTTATTTTACAAACATATTTTGCTAGCGTATCACACTACCGTGAAGTGATTGCTTTACCTGTCGCAGGCATTGGACTTGACTTTGTGCATGACGATGGGGAAAACGTTAAACATGTAAACATACATGGATTTCCGAAAGATAAAATATTAGTTGCTGGGATTGTAGATGGTCGCAATGTATGGAAAAGCTCGCTTGTACAAAAAGCAACGCTCCTTCATCATTTAGCAAGCGTTGCTGAACAGCTGATCATCCAACCGTCTTGCAGCTTACTGCACGTCCCTGTCACGACAAAACATGAACATACGTTGCCAACGGAGCTTGCTGGGGCTTTATCATTTGCCGATGAAAAATTAGATGAAATACGGATGCTAACAGAATATATGAAAGGAAACACAACAATCGACGAGCTAATAAAATACGATGAACAAACAAACATTTATTTAGCTAAGTTCCGTGAACAAGAACGAACAAACGACATCACAGCCGTTCCGTTAAGAAGAACACCTTACAACGAAAGAAAAAAAGTACAACAAGCACATTTACACCTTCCGCTTTTTCCGACAACGACGATTGGCAGCTTCCCGCAAACAAACGAAGTGCGCCAAGCTCGGATGAAATGGAAAAAAGGCGAATGGAACGACAATAAATACAAGTCGTTTATAAAGAAAGAAATTGCAAAATGGATCAAGATTCAAGAACAGCTACAACTTGATGTACTTGTTCACGGCGAATTTGAACGCACAGATATGGTTGAATTTTTCGGTGAAAAACTGCAAGGAATGGCATGCACGACAAACGGTTGGGTACAATCGTACGGATCGCGTTGTGTTCGTCCACCCATTATTTTTAGCGATATTTCCTACCAACAACCGATGACCGTAGAAGAAACCGTGTATGCTCAGTCGCTGACAAATAAACCTGTCAAAGGAATACTGACAGGCCCTGTAACCATTTTAAACTGGTCGTTCGTTCGCGACGATATTTCACGAAAACATGCGCTCATGCAGCTCGCCCTTGCCATTCGTGAGGAAGTATTGCAGTTAGAAAAGGAAGGGATACGCATCATTCAAGTCGATGAGCCAGCGTTGCGGGAAGGATTGCCGCTCAAAAAAGAGAAACATGCATCATATTGGGAAGATGCTGTCACAGCATTTCGTCTCGCTACCTCATCGGTGAAAGAAGAAACGCAAATTCATACCCATATGTGTTATTCTCAGTTTGAACATATGCTGCATATCATTGATGAGCTCGATGCGGACGTCATTTCTATTGAATCGTCACGAAGCCATGGTGAGCTTGTTTCTGCGTTTGAAACATATGAGTATCAAAAGGAAATTGGCCTAGGAGTTTACGACATTCATAGCCCGCGCGTTCCGACAAAAGAAGAAATAAGCGAACAAATCGAACGAGCGCTCCGCGTCCTCCGTCCAGAACAATTTTGGGTCAATCCTGATTGCGGATTAAAAACGCGAAAAGAAAAAGAAGCGATTGCCGCGCTCAAAGTGATGGTGGAAGCAGCCCACGAATACCGCGAGCGACTCTTGGCTTATGGAGGGATGAAATCATGGAAGTGAGCGTCGAGCAGTCGAAAACAATTCAAACGCGGCTCGTATTGCCTTCTGATACGAACCATCTCGGCACGATTTTTGGCGGTACCGTTTTAGCTTATATTGATGAAATTGCGGCAGTATCCGCCATGCGCCATGCACGGAAAGCGGTCGTCACCGTTTCGATCGACAAAGTTGACTTTATTTCTTCAGCGAAAGTTGGCGATATTTTAAAACTCGAAGCATTCGTCTATTCGACCGGACGCACATCAATGAAAGTATTCGTCAAAGTCGAAACAGAAGATTTATTTACAGGCGAACATTGCTTAACAACCACATGCTTTTTAACAATGGTCGCCATCGATCAAAACAAAAAACCGACGCCTGTTCCAAAAGTCATCATTAGCGAACGAGAAGAAAAGCTTGTACAACTGTATCAGCAAAACAAACGAAACAACAAGGCATAGCTTGCTTACACGAAAAAACACACGTCCGATTACATACATCGTAATCCATGACGTGTGTTTTTTATCACCCAATCATATATGTCTACGCTTTACTCCACCGTCACTGATTTCGCTAAATTGCGCGGTTTGTCGACGTCGCAGCCACGGTGTAATGCCGCATAGTAAGCAATTAATTGCAATGGCACGACAGACACAAGCGGTGTAAGCATCGGATGAACGGCTGGGATGACGAAACGGTCGTCCTCCATGTCTAATCCTTTCATCGAGATGATGCACGGATTAGCGCCGCGAGCGACAACTTCTTTTACGTTCCCGCGAATGCTTAAGTTGACATGTTCTTGTGTCGCTAGGGCAATCACTGGTGTTCCGTTTTCAATTAAAGCGATTGTGCCGTGCTTCAATTCTCCACCCGCAAACCCTTCTGCTTGAATGTAAGAAATTTCTTTTAGCTTTAATGCACCTTCTAATACGACATAATAGTCAACCGCACGACCGATAAAGAAGCAGTTGCGTGTTGTCGCTAAATACTCGCGCGCAATTTGCTCCATTTCATGTTTTGCATCGCAAAGTGTCTCCATCGCATTCGCAACAATGCCAAGCTCTTTTGTGACGTCGACATCAAGCGCAATGCCTTTTGCTTTTGCGGCAACCGATGCTAACATCGCAAGCACGGCAATTTGCGCTGTATATGCTTTCGTTGATGCGACAGCGATTTCTGGTCCAGCATGGAGAAGAAGCGTATAGTCTGCTTCGCGCGATAATGTCGAACCTGGCACGTTCGTAATCGTTAATGATTTATGACCAAGCTCTTTCGTGCGTACAAGCACCGCACGGCTGTCCGCCGTTTCTCCGCTTTGTGAAATATAAATAAATAACGGTTTTTCCGATAAAAGCGGCATGTTGTAAGAAAACTCGCTTGCGATATGCACTTCAACAGGGATTTTCGCCCAGTTTTCAATCAATTGTTTACCGACTAAGCCAGCATGATAGCTCGTGCCGCAAGCAACGATATACAAACGATCGGCTTCATTCACTGCTTGCACGATGTCTTCATCAATCGCTAGCTCGCCTTGTTCGTTGCGATATTTTTCAATTAAACGGCGAATGACGAGCGGCTGTTCGTCAATTTCTTTTAACATGTAATAAGGATACGTTCCTTTTTCAATGTCGCTTGCATCCAATTCCGCTACGTATGGCGCACGCTCTACCACTTCCCCATTTAACTTTTTAATCGTCACACTTTCTTTTGTGACGATTACGATTTCTTTATCCATTAACTCAACATATTGACTGGTCACTTGCAGCATCGCCAACGCATCGCTTGCAACAACATTAAACCCTTCGCCTAATCCAGCTAAAAGCGGGCTTTTGTTTTTCGCAGCATAAATGACACCATTATTTTCTGCATCAATTAAAGCGATCGCATACGAACCTTTCAATAACGAAAGCGCCTTACGAAACGCTTCTTCTACCGTTAATCCGTCGTTTACAAACGTTTCAATTAGCTGAACGATCACTTCTGTATCTGTGTCACTTTTAAACGACACGTGTGCTAAATAATCACGTTTTAGCAACTCATAGTTTTCAATCACCCCATTGTGCACAAGCGTAAAGCGGCCTGATGCACTTTGGTGTGGATGGGCATTGACGCGGTTTGGCACGCCATGTGTCGCCCAACGTGTATGACCAATGCCAAGCGGTGCGTCCACATCTTCTGCGACAATCGCACGCAAATCGGCAATCCGTCCTTTTTCTTTGAACACATGTACACCTTGTCCATTTAATAGCGCAATACCTGCGGAGTCATACCCGCGATATTCTAATTTTTCTAATCCGTACAATAAAATTTCTTTTGATGGTTGTTCACCAATATAACCAACGATTCCGCACATAACAAGTCCTCCCTAATCATAGGGGCAAGAAGGGGCTCTTGCCCCTTTTCGTAATAAAAATTGGCGATTATACCTTTCCCTTTGTGCAAAGAGTCGCCTCTTTGTTTTAAGGAAAGGTTTGCGGTTGTAATCGCAACAACCGGGAGGCATCCGCCGAACACTCGATAAACCTCCTCCTCGTCAACTAAGCTTTTTTCTCGTCCAAAGCTTAGTCCAGGCGCTTTTATACAGTTGTTTTCTGCTACCCTCCTTTCATGTAAGATGTCAAACAACAATAGTTTACAACAACAAAGAGGCAAACGTCAATGTGCATCGATTACCCCCTGTATAAACAAAATATGCATAAATGGAATAAATCGTTCCATTTATGCATATTGTTTACCAAATACTTTATTATGCGCCAAATCGGTCGCGAATAACAGAGGCAATGCGCTCGACGTATTGATCGCAAAGTTCATTTGTTGACGCTTCTGCCATCACGCGAACGAGCGGTTCGGTACCAGACGGGCGAACGAGAATGCGGCCGTTTCCAGCCATCTCTTCTTCTACTTCGCGAATGACACGCTGTACCTCTTCATTCGCAATCGCCTCCTGTTTGTCTGTTACTTTCACGTTCACTAATGTTTGTGGATATTTTTTCATTTCCCCCGCCAGCTCAGAAAGCGGCTTTTTCGTCATTTTCATAATGTTGACAAGCTGTAACGCCGTCAGTAACCCGTCACCTGTCGTGTTGTAATCGAGGAAAATAATATGCCCCGATTGTTCTCCACCTAAATTGTAGCCGTTCTTTTTCATCTCTTCGACAACGTAACGGTCGCCAACTGCTGTTTGTACGCTTTTGATTCCTTGTGCTTCAAGCGCTTTATAAAAACCGAGATTGCTCATCACCGTCGATACAACCGTTTGATGCTTTAAGCGGCCATGTTCATTTAAATATTTCGCGCAAATGTACATAATTTGGTCACCGTCAACGATTTGACCGTTTTCATCAACGGCAATTAATCGGTCGCCATCGCCATCAAACGCCAAGCCCACATCGGCCTCTTTTTCCTTCACAAACGCGGCTAACGCCTCTGGGTGTGTCGAACCGACACTGTCGTTAATGTTTAATCCGTTTGGAGACGCGCCCATCGTAGACACATCGGCATCTAAATCGGCAAATAAATGCGTCGCTAATGACGACGTTGCCCCATGGGCGCAATCAAGCGCAACGTGAATGCCCGAAAAATCTTCGTCCACCGTTTGCTTTAAATATTGTAAATATTTTTGTCCGCCTTCAAAATAGTCGTTTACTTGCCCTAAATTTTTACCGATTGGGCGAGGTAACGTATCTTGTTCACTATCAAGAAGTGCTTCAATTTCTAGCTCTTGTTCATCTGACAATTTAAACCCATCTGGACCGAAAAACTTAATGCCGTTATCTTGCACGGGATTATGTGAGGCAGAAATCATGATCCCAGCCTGTGCTCCTAACGCTTTTGTCAAATAGGCCACGCCTGGCGTCGAAATGACGCCAAGACGCATGACCTCCGCTCCAATGGAAAGCAATCCTGCGACAAGCGCTCCTTCCAACATATGTCCAGAAATACGTGTGTCACGCCCAATTAACACTTTCGGACGTTCTTTGTCTTTCGTAAGCACATATCCGCCGCAGCGGCCGATTTTAAACGCCAACTCTGGTGTTAATTCACTGTTTGCTACTCCGCGTACACCATCGGTACCAAAATACTTACCCATTACACGAATCTCTCCTTTATTTCATGATCGCTGGCTAATTCGAATCTTCGCTTTATTGTCTGGCAACTTCCATGTAATATTTTGTGGACCGTTCACTTCGACTTCCACATCGTGCTCACCGACCCCTAACTCACTCGCATTCACATACAGCTGAAGGTCGTCCGCTCGAATGCTGTTAAGTACACTAGGAGCACCGTATACTTGGACATCCATGTTCCCGTCTTTCGGATTTAAAAATTGCACATTGTATTTGTCTCCTAATCCAATAATGTGGATCGGCAAAGACGAGAACGTTTTTGTCTCTTCCTGTTGTACCTCGATATGAATTTTTACCTTCGCTGGATCAACACTTTTAACCCCTTCTGGAAGCGGAACTGGCACTTCTAGCGTCGTATCGCTCGTAATATCATCGAGATTAATCGTAATGCCATCAATAAACTCAATCGGGTCAATTTTGTCTTTCGGACCGAAAATCGTCACTTCACTCGGAACGGCTTCTATTTTAACAATACTTAGCCCTGCTTTTAAAGTCCCTGTCCGATTAATTTTTAGGGGAACCGACTTGCTTGGGCTTTTAATTGGCACCGTCACCTCCACGACAGAAGGGTTAATGTTTACATCTAACAACTTTCCTTCGCGATCGTACGCCCTTACTCGTGATTCTTGCTTCACTGTATCGACAGCTCCATCTAGGTCAACTCTTGCCTTCACTAGTGCTATCCTTTCTACTACATCTTTCGCTCCCGTAATCGTGACGACACTCGGCTTTACAATTGGCTCTTCCACAGAATAGCCATCAACCAATTTATTTTTATGAATAAAGTCAACATCAACAGAGAAATCACGAGAAACTTTCTCTTGGATTGTTACTTTCGTTGTAGATGGTTCAATCGTCACCTTGAGCTTATCGGAAATGTTTTTATATTTCAGCGGAACGGTATATGTCCCTAACTCTAAGTTTGCTAAATCAACATATATTTCAAAATCCCGCTGCAACGCCGTCGGCTTTACAATGCTTGCAGGCCCTTCTAGCGTCACATTCACTGTTTTGGGGACACCGGACACCACTAAATTCTGCTCATCATAATACGTGACGACAGGAACATTGGTCACGGTTTCCACATCTGTCTGACCAATTGAATTGCGCGTAATCCCTGATTTTGACTCTTTCCCTTCAATATTGACTGACATATACAACATAATCGCCAATAGCAGCGCAAAAATTTTCATAAACCAATGGTTATTCATTAAATTATCCAGTTTATCCATGCTTCTTCCCCCTCCATTGCCAACGGGATGAAGAAGTCGTCTTTGTTGCTGGGATTAGCTCCTTTTTCAGTAATTCGGAAAATTGTTCTGGAGTTAAATCCCGATGTAGCTCCCCGTTTTTGGTTACTGACACCGCACCCGTTTCCTCTGATACAATAACTGTCACACTGTCTGTCACTTCACTAATTCCTAATGCCGCACGATGACGTGTTCCCAGTTCTTTTGAAATAAACGGGCTCTCCGATAACGGTAAATAACATCCCGCTGCGGCGATAAAATTTTTTTGAATAATGACTGCCCCGTCGTGTAGCGGTGTGTTCGGAATGAAAATATTAATCAACAACTCGGACGAAACGCAGGCATTCAAAGGAATTCCTGTTTCAATGTAGTCCCCCATCCCCGTTTCACGCTCAACAGAGATAAGAGCACCTATACGCCGTTTGGCCATGTATTCGGTCGCCTTGACAATCGCTTCTACCATCTGTGCCCGCTCTTCTTCTTCTGGAATCGTACTTCTAGAAAACAATTTTCCCCTTCCTAGCTGTTCAAGCGCTCTTCTTAGTTCTGGTTGGAAAATGATGATAATCGCTAAAAATCCCCACGTTAATGCTTGATCCATCAACCATTGTAGTGTACTAAGCCCTAAAAAATTACTTACAATTCTTACTAATATAATAAGAATGATTCCTTTTAAAAGCTGAACCGCCTTCGTTCCACGGATGACCATAATTAATTTATAAATAACGTACCAAACAACAAGAATATCGACGACTTTTGTGACATAACTCAACACCGGGAGCTCTCCAAAAGACATTCTCACACTTCCTTTATCGCTCAAATTCCTCTATATTTTATTTACACAACTCCTTTATTATATCACATGCAGAAAAAGAGCCGCCAAAAAGACGGCTTTTTACTCCAACAAACCTTTTACTGCGCTTTTTATATTATACCAAATCCAATCAAACGCTTCATTGATTTCTTCCACTTCGCCCGTTACTTGTCCAGCAGAAGCCAGATACTTTTCCCCATGGATCACAGTGACGTTACCGTTGACTTTTCCTTCAATTTTAATCGTTCCATTTCGCACGACAATGTCACCATCCACTGTTTTTCCTTTCGGCACAATGACGGTATGGCCATGGATAACGACGTTTTCGCGCGTAGAAACAGAAAATTGCTGCTCTTGATTCCACATCGTATATAGGCTACCAATCATTAAAAGGAAAAACAATGATGCTGCTGCGATAAACGGGTGATTTTTTAACCATCTGCCTAAACGAATTCTTCTCTTTTCTTTCGGCAGCCTTGCCATAACGTTTACTGTAAAATCTGCGGACGGGACGAGATGCGAACAGTGCTGAATAAATGCCACCGTCTTTTTTAAGCTATTAAAATGATGAGAACATGATGGACATTGCTGCAAATGTTCTCGCAGCGCTTGTTCATCGTTAGGGGCGATATCACCATCTAAATAATCATGCATCCACTGCACGACATGATCCGGACACTTCATATTTTTCACCTCTTATAAATGACCTAAATGCTTTCGTAACGCTTCTCTGCCGCGGTGAATTCTTGTTTTCACAGTCCCGATCGGTAAATCAAGAATTTCGCTTATTTCTTGTAACGACAAATCTTCTATATATTTTAACACAATAACGCTTCGGTATTTTTCCGGAAGCTTTTCAATCGCTTTTTGCACCGTTTCTTGCAATTCTAAGCTTTCTACCGTATCTTCCGGAGAGACATCGGTTGCAGGAAGTTGAGAATACATCGTCAGCCCTTCTGCTCCGCTTACTTCTTCGTCTAAATATACATCCGGCTTTTTTTTGCGCAATTTGTCGATGGACAAGTTAGTCGCAATTCGATATAGCCACGAGGAAAACTTCATCGCTGGGTTGTACCTATCAATGTTTACATATGCGCGAATAAACGCTTCTTGTGCCGCGTCCTCTGCCTCATGGCGATTACCGAGCATGCGGTAACAAATTCGATACACTTTCTCTTTATAAAGCTCGACAATTTCCGCATACGCATTTTGGTCACCCTTTTGAATCGCTTTAATTCTTTTGTTCACAAACAAGTCCATAATTCACAATACCCCCGCTCATTGCGGCTATTATTGTATACGTTTCGTAGCCGGAAAAGTTTCATTCTCAACACTTTATTTTATCATATTTACAAAAAAAAACAGCAGACGAATTTTCGCCTGCTGGATAAAATGTTAGACTAATTTTTCGCCAAAAAGCGAGCCCATTAATGCTACGGCAACAGAAGCTGTTTTATTTCGCTCGTCTAAAATCGGATTCACTTCGACAAATTCCGCTGAAGTAATCAGTTGAGCTTCAGCGAGCATTTCCATTGCCAAGTGGCTCTCGCGATACGTAAGTCCACCGATCACTGGCGTTCCTACTCCTGGAGCGTCGTGAGGATCAAGCCCATCTAAGTCTAATGATAAATGCACCCCATCTGTTCGCTCTTTTAAGTAAGCAATCGTTTCTTCCATCACTCTTGTCATGCCGAGCCGGTCAATTTCATGCATCGTATATACTTTAATGCCTTTTTCACGAATTAATTGCTTTTCTCCTTCGTCAAGCGCCCGTGCGCCGATGAGGACAATGTTTTCCGGCTTTACTTTCGGACTATATCCGCCAATTTGTGTCAATGCAGGATGTCCTAACCCAAGGCTCGCTGCTAACGGCATGCCATGAATATTTCCTGAAGGGGACGTTTCCGCCGTATTTAAATCCCCGTGAGCATCGTACCAAATGACGCCGAGGTTTTCATAATGTTTGGCCACACCGGCTAATGTGCCAATAGCAATACTATGGTCGCCGCCTAATACAAGCGGAAAATTGCCTTTTCGAATGACTTCATCAACGGTTTGCGCCAATTTTTCGTTCGCCTCAGCAACCGCTTTCAAATTCCGTAAATTTAGCCGTACCCCTTCATCATCAATGCGTTCTGCTTTGCCGATTGCAATATCGCCTAAATCTTCCATTTCATACTGAAGGCGTTCTAGTCTCTCGACAACTCCCGCATAACGAATAGCACTTGGACCCATATCTACTCCGCGGCGTGTTTGCCCTAAATCCATCGGAACACCGATAATCGATATTTTCTTCATCATCTTTGGCGAGGAGACCCCGACTTCTAAGCGAGAGCGAAAGTCGGGGAGGAATCGCCCTTCCTCCTTTCTTTTGTATATGATAGAATAAGAATGTGGAGGAAACCGTTGAATCAAGGTACTCCAATCCCCGTTACTCGATGTAGGGAGTTGGTTGCAGGAAACGTTGCAACCGTAAAACATCGAGCGTACATCCGTCTGTTGTGCGTGGAAGTCAAGTACTGCCTACAGACATGCCGAGCCACTCGGTAGCGATATAGGCATGACCTATGTCGTTGGGTAGTCGTCAACCTGCCCCTGATGCAACCCCAAGTCAAGGAAGGAGGACGAAGTCCGTTCGCACTTCTGGGGAGTTGCAAGCCCCCGCTTCAAGCGTTAGCTAAGTGGAGGTAGTTGACGCTGTCTCTCTCCTTCCCCTTATCCTTTCTCTATTGTAGCGGAAAAACAAACGTTGACTCAACTCGACACATTTCTGAATATTTATTCGCATTTCGTAGCGATAAAAAGCAAAAAACCCTTAAATCATTCGATTTAAGGGTCGATGGAGCCTATCGGGATCGAACCGATGACCTCCTGCGTGCAAAGCAGGCGCTCTCCCAGCTGAGCTAAGGCCCCGAACATATTCTGCTGGAGCGGAAGACGGGACTCGAACCCGCGACCCCCACCTTGGCAAGGTGGTGTTCTACCACTGAACTACTTCCGCAAACAGTGAGCCATGGAGGACTCGAACCTCCGACCCTCTGATTAAAAGTCAGATGCTCTACCTACTGAGCTAATGGCTCGTCATAAAAAGGATTCTACGTTTTAAATATATATCCAATCGTACTCTACCTGTCCCTTCCTCTGCTAGCACATTCAAGATGCCAAGTGCGTCGGGACAACTCGCAGCAAATTCAACGGAGCTTTGCTCGTTGCTGAGCTAATGGCTCATTTTTTATATAAATGGCTGGGCTAGCTGGATTCGAACCAGCGCATCACGGAGTCAAAGTCCGTTGCCTTACCGCTTGGCTATAGCCCATTGATACAACTTCATGAATTAACATCATAGAATTAACTTCATGAACTAACACCGCAAGACGATATTTTGAAAAATTTCTGAAGGAAATTTTGCGAAATATCGTCGACAATGACTAAATTCGCAAATCACTTAAGGAACATTTCTCGAATTTCTATTAGGAAATTCGGGAAATGTTCCGACATTGATATTACGATTTAAAAACATAATTAAACGCTTTGTATAATCAGCACCGCAGAAATTATTTTGGCGATTTCTGTAAGAAATCCACGAAATCTTAATAATCCCAAGCGTTATTATCCTACATAAACAACAAATCATACGACCAAAAGACAAATAAAAAAGTTATTTCAAGATGCAAACAGTGAAATAACGTCGTTGTTTTATTATATATGTATAAATGGTGGAGGGGGACGGATTCGAACCGCCGAACCCACAGGGAGCGGATTTACAGTCCGCCGCGTTTGGCCGCTTCGCTACCCCTCCATCGAAAATGGTGCCGGCTGCAGGACTTGAACCCGCAACCTACTGATTACAAGTCAGTTGCTCTACCAATTGAGCTAAGCCGGCAGAATATGAAATATACCAAGCCTTTGAAATGTTTGCCAGTTGTGCCTCTTCCTCTGCTAGGTCATTCGAGGAGGCTGGATGCGTCGAGGCAACTCGTAGCTTATTCACGGATGTGTTGCTCGTCTCTACCAATTGAGCTAAGCCGGCAAACAATAATGGTGGAGGATGACGGGATCGAACCGCCGACCCCTTGCTTGTAAGGCAAGTGCTCTCCCAGCTGAGCTAATCCTCCGAACAAAAAGAAAGTGACCCGTACGGGATTCGAACCCGTGTTACCGCCGTGAAAGGGCG
>NZ_CP015438.1:157500-177500 GCF_001634285.1 Anoxybacillus amylolyticus | reverse complement strand
AAAACAGAGGTGAGAATCCTCTGCACCGAAAGCCTAAGGTTTCCTGAGGAAGGCTCGTCCGCTCAGGGTTAGTCGGGACCTAAGCCGAGGCCGAAAGGCGTAGGCGATGGACAACAGGTAGAGATTCCTGTACCACCTCCTCTCCGTTTGAGCGATGGGGGGACGCAGGAGGATAGGGCAAGCGCGCGACTGGTAGTGCGCGTCCAAGCAGTTAGGCGCCTCAAGTAGGCAAATCCGCTTGAGTAGGCTGAGCTGTGACGGCGAGGGAAAACTAGTACCGAAGTTCCTGATTCCACACTGCCAAGAAAAGCCTCTAGCGAGGAGAGAGGTGCCCGTACCGCAAACCGACACAGGTAGGCGAGGAGAGAATCCTAAGGTGCGCGGGAGAACTCTCGTTAAGGAACTCGGCAAAATGACCCCGTAACTTCGGGAGAAGGGGTGCTCTGTTGGGTGAAAAGCCCGAGAGAGCCGCAGTGAAAAGGCCCAAGCGACTGTTTAACAAAAACACAGGTCTCTGCGAAGCCGAAAGGCGAAGTATAGGGGCTGACACCTGCCCGGTGCTGGAAGGTTAAGGGGAGCGCTTAGCGCAAGCGAAGGTGCGAACCGAAGCCCCAGTAAACGGCGGCCGTAACTATAACGGTCCTAAGGTAGCGAAATTCCTTGTCGGGTAAGTTCCGACCCGCACGAAAGGTGTAACGACTTGGGCACTGTCTCAACGAGAGACCCGGTGAAATTATAGTACCTGTGAAGATGCAGGTTACCCGCGACAGGACGGAAAGACCCCGTGGAGCTTTACTGCAGCCTGATATTGAATTTTGGTACGACATGTACAGGATAGGTGGGAGACGGAGAAGCCGGGACGCCAGTCTCGGTGGAGTCGCCCTTGGGATACCACCCTTGTCGTACTGAAGTTCTAACCCGCACCCCTGATCGGGGTGGGAGACAGTGTCAGGTAGGCAGTTTGACTGGGGCGGTCGCCTCCTAAAGCGTAACGGAGGCGCCCAAAGGTTCCCTCAGAATGGTTGGAAATCATTCGTAGAGTGTAAAGGCAGAAGGGAGCTTGACTGCGAGACCTACAAGTCGAGCAGGGACGAAAGTCGGGCTTAGTGATCCGGTGGTTCCGTATGGAAGGGCCATCGCTCAACGGATAAAAGCTACCCCGGGGATAACAGGCTTATCTCCCCCAAGAGTCCACATCGACGGGGAGGTTTGGCACCTCGATGTCGGCTCATCGCATCCTGGGGCTGTAGTCGGTCCCAAGGGTTGGGCTGTTCGCCCATTAAAGCGGTACGCGAGCTGGGTTCAGAACGTCGTGAGACAGTTCGGTCCCTATCCGTCGCGGGCGTAGGAAATTTGAGAGGAGCTGTCCTTAGTACGAGAGGACCGGGATGGACGCACCGCTGGTGTACCAGTTGTCCTGCCAAGGGCACCGCTGGGTAGCTATGTGCGGAAGGGATAAGCGCTGAAAGCATCTAAGCGTGAAGCCCCCCTCAAGATGAGATTTCCCATCGCGTAAGCGAGTAAGATCCCTCGAAGATGACGAGGTCGATAGGTCCGAGGTGGAAGCGTGGCGACACGTGCAGCTGACGGATACTAATCGATCGAGGACTTAACCATAGAAAAGCGGAGAACGGTCCTTGGCGGAGCCAAGGGAACATCCGACGGAAGCGCAAGCTTTCGACGAAGACGTGTTTGCACGTCGATGGAGAAAGCGGACGCGGAGGAGGATGTTAGTTCGGAGCTAGACATGACGAAAAGCGTAGGCGACTCCTTTTCTTCTGCCCCTGTTATCTAGTTTTGAAGGAACAATCCTTCACCAGCCTAGTGACGATGGCGGAGAGGACACACCCGTTCCCATCCCGAACACGGAAGTTAAGCTCTCCAGCGCCGATGGTAGTTGGGGCTCGCGCCCCTGCAAGAGTAGGACGTTGCTAGGCAGAAAAGACTGACTAAACAAACGTTTAGTCAGTCTTTTTCTTTATAAGGTAAGAAAGTATAAAATTTTGCGATTGGGTAGAGAACTGTCTAGCTTCAAACGCCATCGGTGTGATGCGCTTCGCCCCTTCTTTCCGCGGCGACATAAACAGTTAAGCATCCCATGTCTTTCTTAGAGAATGTAAATATTCATATAGTAGTCGAGGACTTTTTTCTGCTGTGACCGATAAAAATTTATGAATAAACGGATAAGCTTCACTAGAATAGGAATGCAATAATTCTCCCCACCACTCTGTTTCATAACGAGAAATCATGCTTAAGTTATATAATAATAAATAATGAGCCATTATTTCCGGCCACTGAAATAGTTTTTCTCGGACGGTTGGGATGCGATATACGCCATCGTTTATATCTAACATAAGCGGTTCGCATAAAATACTGAGTTCATGGTGACACGTTACTTTTATATACTTCCCTTCTAGATGCACATCTCCTGCTTGAATCCATCCCCATTTTTTAGTGAGATAGCTGATAAAACGTTCAAACGTCATATGGTAATCGTCTAAAATGATGTTAGGAATGAAAAGCGATTGACGGAAAGGATCGTAAATAGTTTTTCTTGATAATGGCTGGCCGTAATATGTTTCAAATAACTCATGTAGCTCGCCTATTCGTTGTAATAATACCTTCATATGAATTTTTTCTCCGCTTATTTGTTTCACATGAAACATTTTTTCAGAAAAATGAGTAAACAATCCATATTTTTGAATTTTTACTTCGTCAGTAAAAAAATCATATTGTTGTTTTTTTCGTTTTCTAACAGAAACGCCATGCGCTAAAACGGATGACGAATCAGGATAATCTGCATCAACAGTAAGAATACATGCTTTCAAAAGCTGAGCGATCCCATAGAACAAAAGAACCGGTTGAATGGAAATCGGGGAATTGCGAGCGGTTAAATAAAAGTTTTTTCCGTGCTCTAAATAATAAAGAAACGTGTCACAATTCGTATAGCTTTTTTGTTTTGCGTCTTCTCTTCCTATTTTTGTATAGCAACGATATAAAAATGGTTGAACGATACTAGTTGAATGAAAAGAAGTGAACGATTCCCAAATATGTTGATAGCGCAACACCTTTTTTTCCTCCTTTATCATGAAATAAAATTGATTGAAAAGTTGAACATTTTAACGATTTCTTGACAGTATTTTCGTCAATTGTTAAGCTACTAATAATATTTCCGGATAAGGGGGAGAAAACATGTGGGAATCTAAATTTTTAAAAGAAGGATTAACGTTTGATGACGTTTTGCTTATTCCTGCTAAGTCAGAAGTACTGCCTCGCGATGTGGACGTTACAGCCAAACTAAGCCCGACATTACAACTAAATATCCCAATCATTAGCGCAGGAATGGATACGGTCACAGAAGCTGAGATGGCAATTGCGATGGCTCGCCAAGGCGGATTAGGAATTATCCATAAAAATATGTCGATTGAACAGCAAGCGGAGCAAGTAGATAAAGTCAAGCGGTCTGAACGAGGGGTCATTACTGATCCATTTTTCTTAACTCCGGAGCACCAAGTGTATGATGCAGAACATTTAATGGGGAAATATCGCATTTCTGGTGTTCCAATCGTTAATAATGAAATCGAACAAAAGCTTGTGGGAATTATTACAAACCGAGACTTACGTTTTATTCAAGATTACTCCATTAAAATTTCTGACGTGATGACGAAAGAAAATTTAATCACTGCTCCTGTTGGAACGACGTTAGAAGAGGCAGAGAAAATTTTACAAAAATATAAAGTCGAGAAATTACCGCTTGTCGATGAAAATGGTGTTCTTAAAGGGTTAATAACAATTAAAGATATTGAAAAAGTGATCGAATTCCCAAATTCAGCGAAGGACAAGCAAGGGCGTTTGTTAGTTGGTGCGGCTGTTGGGGTTACGGCAGACACAATGACGCGTGTAAAAAAGCTTGTTGAGGCGAATGTTGACGTCATCGTTGTCGACACAGCGCATGGCCATTCCAAAGGAGTTATTGACACCGTTCGGAAAATTCGCGAGCAATATCCGTCATTAAATATTGTTGCTGGGAATGTCGCGACAGCAGAGGCGACACGCGACTTAATTGAAGCAGGTGCAAATATTATTAAAGTTGGAATCGGACCAGGATCTATTTGTACGACGCGCGTTGTCGCAGGGGTCGGTGTTCCACAAATTACCGCTATCTATGATTGTGCGACAGAGGCACGGAAGTACGGGGTGCCGATTATTGCCGATGGAGGAATTAAATATTCAGGTGACATTGTGAAGGCGTTAGCGGCCGGCGCGCATGCGGTCATGCTTGGAAGCTTGTTGGCGGGCGTAACAGAAAGCCCTGGGGAAACAGAAATTTATCAAGGACGACGCTTTAAAGTGTACCGTGGTATGGGGTCGGTAGCAGCGATGGAAAAGGGAAGCAAAGACCGATACTTCCAAGAAGATAATAAAAAATTTGTCCCAGAAGGCATTGAAGGCCGTGTACCATATAAAGGACCGCTTGCCGATACGATTTACCAATTGGTTGGTGGGTTGAGATCGGGAATGGGGTATTGTGGAACGAGAAATTTAGAAGAATTGCGAGAAAAGACGCAGTTTATCCGCATGACAGGCGCCGGATTAAGAGAAAGCCATCCGCATGACGTACAAATTACAAAAGAAGCACCAAACTATTCTCTCTCTTAATATCTTTTTTGTTTTGAAATTGAAGCGGAGGAATGTTCCTCCGTCTATTTTTTTGCGGATAGATATGTTACAATATCGGTTGTGTGAGGAGGGACAAACGTGAAACGGAAGAAGCAGATCATTATGGGGTTCATTGTTGCCTTGTTATTTTCGGTTATATTTCCATTTGGCAACGCTAAAGCAATGCAAGATCCATTAAATATTGAAGCAGATGCAGCAATTCTCGTTGATGCGAAAACAGGTCGGATTTTGTACGAGAAAAATATTGATACCGTACTTGGAATTGCTAGTATGACGAAAATGATGACGGAGTATTTGTTGCTTGAAGCAATTAAAGAGAAGCATGTTAAGTGGGACCAGCAGTATACGCCAAGCGACTACGTTTATCGACTTTCGCAAGATCGCGATTTGTCTAACGTTCCGCTTCGTAAGGACGGAAAATATACTGTTCGTGAGCTTTATGAGGCAATGGCGATTTACTCTGCTAACGCTGCGACAGTGGCGATTGCTGAGATTGTTGGCGGATCAGAAGAAAATTTTGTTAAAATGATGAATGATAAAGCAAAGCAACTTGGTCTTCCAGGATATAAATTTGTCAATGCAACAGGGCTAAGCAATCAAGACTTAAAAGGGCTGCACCCTCAAGGGACGAACGAAAACGAGGAAAACGTTATGTCCGCTCGGTCAGTTGCGATGTTGGCGTATCATTTGCTGAAAGAATATCCGGAAGTGTTGCAAACAGCGAGTATCCCCAAAAAAATCTTTCGGGAAGGTACTGATGACCAAATTAAGATGGATAACTGGAACTGGATGTTGCCTGGTCTTATTTACTCGTATGAAGGGGTAGACGGCTTAAAAACAGGATATACGGAATTTGCTGGATACTGTTTTACAGGGACAGCAGAGCGAAATGGCATGCGTTTTATTACCGTTGTGATGAATGCGAAAACGAACGGAAAATCAAGCATTGGTGCACGATTTGAACAGACGAGAAAATTGTTTGACTACGCGTTCAGTAATTATTCGTTGAAAGAACTTTATCCGGCGGGATACGAACAAAAAGGGAATAGTACATTGCCGGTAGAGAAAGGAAAAGAAAAAGTTGTCGCGATCGTGACAAAACAGCCGCTTACGCTTATCGTAAAAAACGGCGAAGAAAAAAAATATAAGCCAGTATATGTATTCGAGAAAAAAGAACTTACGGCACCTGTGAAAAAAGGAACAACTGTAGGATATATGACGATAAAATACACAGGTACAGACTCCAACGAGTATTTAGCGCCAAGCTTTAAAAATGAAGTGAAAGTAGATGTAGTGACAAAGACAAGTGTGGAAAAAGCAAATTGGTTTGTATTAATGATGAGAGGAATTGGCGGTCTATTTAGCGATGTGTGGACAAGTGTTGCGAAAACGGTTAAAGGTTGGTTTTAAACAAAAGCTCCCAGAAAAAATGGGGGCTTTCTACTTTTTTATTGTGATTTTTGAAAAAATTGAGGTAAAATAAAGAAATGTAATCAAGGTTATTGGTTGTAGATTTTGCTATTTTCCCGTAAAATGAAGCAAAATAAGACTACATAATAGAATTAGGAGGAATTACAAGTGGCGATTACAGGTACTGAACGTGTAAAACGTGGGATGGCAGAGATGCAAAAAGGCGGCGTCATTATGGACGTTGTTAATGCAGAACAGGCAAAAATTGCGGAAGCGGCAGGAGCGGTAGCGGTTATGGCGCTAGAGCGCGTTCCAGCAGATATTCGTGCAGCTGGAGGCGTCGCGCGTATGGCGGATCCGACTGTGATTGAAGAAGTCATGAAAGCTGTTTCGATTCCGGTTATGGCGAAAGCGCGCATTGGTCATTATGTAGAAGCGCGTGTGTTGGAGGCGCTAGGTGTAGACTACATTGATGAGAGCGAAGTGTTAACTCCAGCAGACGAGGAGTTCCATATTGACAAACGTCAATTTACGGTTCCATTTGTTTGCGGTTGTCGTGATTTAGGGGAAGCCGCTCGCCGAATTGCAGAAGGCGCTTCGATGTTGCGCACGAAAGGAGAACCGGGAACAGGAAATATTGTCGAAGCGGTTCGTCATATGCGCAAAGTAAACGCGCAAGTTCGTAAAGTAGTCAGCATGAGCGAAGATGAGTTAATGACAGAAGCAAAAAATTTAGGGGCGCCATTTGAAGTGTTATTAGAAATTAAACGTCTTGGTCGTCTTCCTGTCGTTAACTTCGCAGCAGGTGGCGTAGCAACCCCAGCAGACGCTGCATTAATGATGTATTTAGGAGCAGACGGTGTATTTGTAGGGTCAGGTATTTTTAAATCTGAAAATCCTGAGAAATATGCACGTGCGATTGTTGAGGCGACTACTCATTACGAAGATTATGAGTTAATTGCTCACCTATCGAAAGGATTAGGAGGAGCGATGAAAGGAATCGACATTTCCTCTTTATTACCAGAACAACGCATGCAAGAACGTGGTTGGTAATGAAGGAGACGAGTGATGATGAAAGTCGGTGTGTTAGGATTACAAGGAGCGGTACGGGAACATGCCCGCTCTGTGGAAGCGTGTGGCGCAGAAGCGATTGTTGTAAAAAAACCGGAGCAATTGCAAGAAATCGATGGCTTAATTATCCCTGGCGGCGAAAGCACGACGATGCGCCGTCTGATGGACAAATATGGATTTATGGAGCCGTTAAAACAATTTGCGGCACAAGGGAAGCCGATGTTTGGAACGTGTGCGGGCTTAATTATTTTAGCAAAGCGCATCGTGGGATACGAAGAGCCTCACCTTGGAGTAATGGATGTAACGGTCGAGCGCAATTCATTCGGAAGACAGCGTGAAAGTTTTGAAGCAGAGTTATCAATTGCTGGAATTGCGGATGATTTTGTTGGGGTGTTTATTCGTGCCCCACACATTGTAGAAGTCGGCGAAGATGTTGAGATTTTGGCTAAGCACGAAGGGCGAATTGTAGCAGCAAGACAAGAACAGTTTTTAGGTTGTTCGTTCCATCCAGAATTGACGGATGACCATCGGATGACAAAATATTTCATCCAAATGGTGAAAGAGTCGAAAGCATAAAACAGTTGCATCTTGTTAATCCTTGTAGTACATTATTATCAAAAATGGGGTAAAGCGATGAGAGGAACTAGTAGCAAGAATGTTCTTCTACAGAGAGTCGGTGGGTGGTGCAAACCGATGAAGGACGCTTGTGAATCCATCCTTGAGTGAAATGCCGAATGTTTAACAACTAGTAAGCATTTCCGGTAAACACCGTTATCGATGAGAGCGGAAGACGATTTGTCTTCAAGTAGGGTGGCAACGCGGGTTACTCCCGTCCCTTAATATAGGGACGGGAGTTTTTATTTTAAGGTAAGAAAGTATAAAATTTTACGATTGGATAGGGAGTATAGCTCCAAACGCCATCGGTGTGATACGCTCCGCCCATTCTTTCGGCGGCGACACACGGAGTTCGCTTCCTTGAAATATCCCACGCAAACCCAAGCTTTGCTTGGGCTGAGCCTCCTCGGTGGGGGTTGTGCGCTCTTCGCTGATAGGCGGGCGCTTTGCGATTTTCTTATTCACATTTAAAGGAGGAGAAGAACATGTTAGATTTAAAATTTTTACGTGCCAATTTTGCCGAAGTAAAAGAAAAGCTGAAACATCGTGGTGAAGATTTAACCGATTTTGCCCGTTTTGAAGAACTCGATACAAAACGTCGTGAGCTAATTGCTAAGGCAGAAGAATTAAAAAATAAGCGCAATGAAGTATCACAGCAAATCGCAGTGTTAAAGCGGGAAAAGAGAGAAGCTGATCATTTAATTGCGGAAATGCGTGAGGTCGGCGACCGTATTAAAGCGTTAGATGATGAGTTGCGGAAAGTGGAAGAAGCGTTAGAAATAATGCTGTTATCGATTCCAAACATTCCGCACGAATCAGTGCCAATCGGGGAGTCAGAAAATGATAACATCGAAATTCGCAAATGGGGCGAACCGCGGACGTTTTCATTTGAACTAAAGCCCCATTGGGATATTGCCGATCAGCTCGGTATTCTTGATTTTGAACGTGCCGCTAAAGTGACAGGAAGCCGCTTTGTTTTTTACAAAGGGCTTGGGGCGCGGTTAGAGCGGGCACTTATTAATTTTATGCTTGATCTTCACGTCGAAGAGCATGGGTATGTGGAAGTGCTTCCTCCTTATCTTGTGAATCGTGCTAGCATGACTGGAACAGGGCAGTTGCCGAAATTTGAAGAGGATGCGTTTCGGGTGGAAAGCGAAGACTATTTCTTAATTCCAACGGCGGAAGTTCCTGTAACTAATTTACATCGAGACGAAATTTTATCAGCTGAACAATTGCCGTTAAATTATGTCGCCTATAGCGCATGTTTCCGTTCGGAAGCAGGGTCTGCCGGTCGAGATACGCGTGGATTAATTCGGCAACATCAATTTAATAAAGTAGAGCTTGTGAAATTTGTAAAACCGGAAGATTCATACGAAGAGCTAGAAAAATTGACAGGTCATGCGGAAAAAGTATTACAGCTATTAGAACTTCCGTACCGTGTGATGAGCATGTGCACAGGCGACCTAGGATTTACAGCGGCGAAAAAATACGATATTGAAGTATGGCTTCCAAGCTATGGAACGTATCGCGAAATTTCGTCTTGCAGCAATTTTGAAGCGTTTCAAGCGCGGCGGGCAAATATTCGCTTCCGCCGCGATCCGAAGGCGAAACCCGAGCATGTTCATACGCTTAACGGGTCTGGATTAGCAATTGGACGGACAGTTGCCGCCATTTTAGAAAATTACCAGCAAGAAGATGGCACAGTCGTCATTCCGAAAGTGTTGCGTCGTTATATGGGCAATAAAGAAGTGATTGGCTAAACGAAACGAGCAGGCTACGCCATCGCCTGCTCGTTTTTTTATTGAGAAATCCGATAATAACATATTGACTTACCCATTAGGAAATGCTATATTAAATGTTGTCGATACGGAGGAGTACCCAAGTCTGGCTGAAGGGGTCGGTCTTGAAAACCGAGAGGCGTCGAGAGGCGCGCGGGGGTTCGAATCCCTCCTCCTCCGCCATCTAGTTAGTTAGAAACACCACTGCGCATAAATGGAGATTGTTATTCGAGACGATTCGTTACAGTTTGTAACGAATTTTTTAGTCAACTACCCCCACTTAGCTAACGCTTGAAGTGGGGGCTTGCAACTCCCCAGAAGTGCAAGCGGACTTCGTCCTCCTTCCTTCGCGTGGGGTTGCATGAGGGTGGTTGACGGCACCCCGACCACACAAGTCATGCTTGGGCGGTCACGCCATGATGGTACTCGATTCCCTTTTGGCGTAAGTTTAACGCCCCTACTCGATCATCGTTGGATGTATAGCCACATGCCCCACATATAAACGTATGGATCTGTTTTTTGCGGTTGTTTTTATGTGTAAACCCACAGGTTGGGCATTGCTGGCTCGTGTAAGCAGGAGGAACGGCAAGGACGTGGCTGTCGTGTAGTCGTGCTTTATATTCAATGAACGAGCGGAGTTGAGCGAACGCCCATGTGAATCGCACGTATCGGTCTTTTTTGCGAACGCACACCGTATCGTTGATGTCTGTCAAATCCTCTAGGACAAGCAAGCTATGCTTTCCTGCAAACTGAACAAGTGCCTTGCTGACACAATGATTGACATTGGTCATGAAACGGTTTTCTTGTCCAGCGATTTTCTTTAGCTTGCGTTTAGCGGATTTCGTGTTGCGTTGTTGGAGCTCTTTGCGAAGTCGGACGTATCGTGCTTTGACGCTCTGAATGTGATTGCCCTTGATAAACAAATGACGGTTGCGTGAATCCACAGCGGTCACTAAAAAGCGCATCCCCATGTCCACACCGACCACGTGTTGATACACCGAAGGGGGATGGATCACTTTTTTCGCTGCGACATGCAAGTAGAATTTGCCTTTTTTGTACACAAGTGTACCTGTGCCAAACTCCCAAGAGCCATCGAAATAGCGTTCCTGCCCTTTTGTAAGAAAAGGCATTTTGATTCGTTTGTTTAGCGTGCCAATGCTCATCTGTCCGTCTTTCGTAAACGAGTAGTCTCGATTGTACGAATATTGGAGTTTAGGCTTTTTAAACACCGCTAGCGTGCGTTCGCCATTGGATTTCATGGACGCATAGACACCTGCGACAATGGTACACACATTACACGCCATTTGTGATTTTAGTCCGAACAACTCTCGCAAGTCTCGATACACCAAGACTTGCAGTTTCTTAAACGAGGAAAGCAGATGGTGTTCGTATGCGACTTTCGATGCAAAGTTCAACGCTTGTTTCATCGCTTGCATCGTTTCAACGAGTTGCAGGTGTTGAGCTTCCGTTGGTAACAACCGAATTTTAGCGGTGACGACCAATTCCATACGTTTCACCTCCTTTTTTCATTATATATACAATTATACCATATATTACTGAAAGAATGAACCGTTTTTCGTGCAAAAAATAAAAAAGGGCAATTCCTCCCCCACCTTCCCTTCGCTTAGAGGTGGGGGACTCCTTGCCTAATGCCGTTGAAAAAACCGCCTAAATATAGGCGGCTATTTTTTTAAATAACGAGATTGGTCAAGCATATAAGCAATTTTTTCGACAATTGGCTCAACGGACTGTTCATTTTCTAAAATATCGTAATCGCTAATGTTAATCCTTAACACAGGGCAGGCGTTAAAACGATTGATCCAGCGCTCATATCTTAAATACATTTCCCTCCAATACTCTATTGGTGTTTGCTGCTCCATTGGTCGTCCGCGCTCACGAATACGTTTTAAAATCTCTTCAAAGCTCCCTTCCAAATAAATGAGCAAATCAGGGTGTGGAAAATAAGGGGACATAACCATCGCTTCAAATAAACTTGTATACGTTTCATAATCGACTTTTGTCATCGTCCCTTTTTCAAAATGCATTTTAGCAAAAATTCCTGTATCTTCGTAAATCGATCGATCTTGTACAAATCCTCCACCATATTCAAAAATTCGCTTTTGCTCTTTAAAACGTTCCGCGAGAAAATAAATTTGCAAATGAAAACTCCATCTTTCAAAGTCAGCATAAAACTTATCTAAATATGGATTTGTGTCGACTTTCTCAAAAGATGTGCGAAATTGTAACGCGTTAGCAAGTGCTCTTGTCATTGTAGATTTTCCGACACCGACGGTTCCGGCAATAGTAATGACAGCATCGTGTGGAATCCCGTATTTCTCACGTAAGTTCATGGCAATTAGCTCCTTTTAATCGATTTTCTATTTGTTCCAATATATAAAGCAAGTCGGATGGGCGGTGTACAAAATCAAGCTTGTCCCCATTGAAACGAAGAACTGGAACGTGAGGGTTTGCTTTTTCAAATGATTCCATCGTTTGTTCGTACGCTACGGATAGCTCATGTAAGTAAAACGGATCCATATTTTTTTCGATTTCCCGTCCTCTCATTTCAATACGTTGCAATAACGTATCAAGACTTGCGTTTAAATAAATAATCATATTGGGTTGCGGCATATCTGTTGTAAGAATATCATAAATTTTTAAATATTTTTTATATTGTTCTTGCTTTAACGTTCTTTCGGCAAAGATTAAATTTTTAAGAATATGGTAGTCGGCGACGACAGGCTGTTGTTTTTGGATGAAATCACGATTAATATCTTCTAGCTGTTTATAACGATTGCAAAGGAAAAACATCTCGGTTTGAAAACTCCATTCATCGATATTTTTATAAAATTTCCCGAGAAATGGATTTTCATCGACAATTTCTTTTAGTAAATGATAACGAAACCGTTCTGCAATTGCTTTCGAAAGCGACGTTTTCCCGACGCCAATCGGACCCTCTACCGCAATAAACGGTACAATCCCCATGTCATGCTCCTCCCTTTTTCCGCTAACAAATCAATGTCTGGCTTTGAATAACTTCCGTTTCCATTTAGACAGACAGAGTTTATTTTAACATATATTTTGAATGGATAGTTAGGCTTGACAAAAGAAAAAACACTTGGGTGAAATATCCAAGTGTTCCTTACTTTTTCGTGACATGGAAGTTATCTGTAATAAGCAACCAATTTTGTGGAAAGTCTAATCCTAATTTCCAATAGCTTACCCCTCTTAACCCAAGCGCTTTGACTAAATCAAATTTTGCTTGAATGGAGCGAGCATCTTCAAACCATACTTCATGCTCGTTGCCATTTTCGTCACGGTAACGGAAATGGGGTGCTTGGGCATTTCGATCGTATTCGATGGAAACATTGTAGCGGGAGGCAAGTTGGATTGCTTGGTGTGGGCTAATTGCTTGTGCATATTTTCCCTCTGGGACGTATGGCAATGTCCAATCATAGCCATATAAATTTTGCCCCATCATAATTTTGGAAGCCGGCATTTCTGTAATCGCATATTCTAACACTCTCCGGACAGGTCCGATAGGAGAAACAGGGAGCGGCGGGCCACCGCTATATCCCCATTCGTATGTCATAATGACAACAAAATCGACAATTTGTCCGTGCGCACGATAATCATGTGCCTCATACCATCGTCCTTTTTGGGTAGCACTCGTTTTTGGTGCCAGTGCAGTCGACATTAGCCATCCTTCTTGTTGGAACCGTTGTTTTGCTTTTCGTAAAAAGGCGTTATATGCTTGGCGGTCAGCTGGGCGTAAATATTCCATATCAAAATGAATGTCGCGGAATCCGTATTTTTTAGCGGTGGTGACAATGTTTCCGAGAAAACGGTTTTGAATGTCCTCGTCATTGAAAATGATGGTCGCAAGTTCATCGCTAAATTGGTCGTTTTCAATGTTTGTAATCACCATCATTAATGTGACGTTATTGGCGCGGGCGATAGAAGGAAAATTGTTCAGAGGGGGTTCTTTTAATGTACCGTTTCGTTGGATTCGAAAACTGAACGGTGCTAAATATGTTAAATACGGAGCAACATCCCGAGCACTTGCTTCTAGTGAAGGATTGATAACAGAATTGCGTGGCTCTACGTATCCGTTAAACTCAGCACTTCTTTTTCTTTGCGGTGGAATATATAAACGTTGTCCGATAGAAAGCGGAGTTTGGAGAGAAATGTGATTGATTTGCGCAAGTTGCTGAGCAGTTATCTGAAACTTCCGTGCAATCGTCCAAAGGCTATCTCCTGTCTGCACCCAATAAAACCGACCGGTAATAGGAATAACAAGCGCTTGACCAACGATGAGTGCATTTGGATTGGGGATATTATTTGCGGTAACGATTGCTTGAGGGGTTGTGTTATACGCTTGAGCGATGCCAAATATCGTTTGTCCACGTTGTATGACGTGAATTTGCATGCCTCTTCCTCCCTAGTTGATTCTTTTTTGCTTTTTATTTTATGATGAAGGAAAAAACGGCATGACTGTTATTTGGTGAGGGTTAAAAAATGAACGATGAATATTATATGCGTTTAGCGATTGAAGAGGCGAAAAAAGCAGAAAAAATAGGAGAAGTCCCGATTGGCGCTGTCATTGTCAAAGATGACGAAGTAATTGCTCGCGCCCATAATTTACGGGAAACGATGCAGCGGGCGGTGGCGCATGCGGAAGTGCTTGCTATTGATCAAGCGTGCCAACGAATCGGATCATGGCGGCTAGAAAATACGACGTTATATGTGACATTGGAGCCTTGTGCGATGTGTGCGGGAGCAATTGTTCTATCGCGGATTGAACGAGTCGTGTTTGGTGCAAGCGATCCAAAAGGGGGATGTGTTGGTACGCTAATGAACTTGTTGCAAGAAAAACGATTTAACCACCAATCGGAAGTAGTCAGCGGCGTACTGGAAGAAGAGTGCGGTCAAATGTTAAGTGAGTTTTTTCGGCAGTTACGCCTAAAAAAAAAAGCAGCGCAATGAAATAATTGGTAATTATTCCGAGTAATTTACAATTCCTGTTCATTGCTTTTTTTAAAAAAAAAAGTTATACTATATTTACCGTGCTAGGTGGGGAGGTAGCGGTGCCCTGTACTCGCAATCCGCTCTAGCGAGACTGAACCCCTTCCCAAGGTTAGTCTGTTGTGAGGTCTGTCTCAAGTAAGTGGTGTTGACGTCTGGGTCCCACGCAATGGGATTCCGTGAACCCTGTCAGGTCCGGAAGGAAGCAGCAGTAAGCGGATACTCCCATGTGCCGTGGGGGAGCCTGGACCGAGCTAACTGCTTGAGCAACGCTTGGGGCAGCTAATCGACGGAAGGTGCACGGTAGGAATACATAAGGAAACTCACTCGTATCGAGTGGGTTTTTTTCTATTTTGAAAAACGCTCAAGACATTATATAATGAATAAGATGAGAGAAAAGAGGGGGCAATTTTTGTGACGTACCAAGCGCTATATCGTGTGTTTCGGCCGCAACGATTTGCCGATGTCGTCGGTCAAGAACACGTAACCAAAACATTGCAAAGTGCCCTGCTTCAAAATAAAATATCTCACGCGTACCTTTTTTCCGGGCCGCGTGGAACAGGCAAAACGAGCGCTGCGAAAATCTTAGCAAAAGCGGTTAATTGTGAACATGCGCCAACATCCGAGCCGTGTAACACATGTTCGGCTTGTATCGGGATTACGAACGGGTCGATTCCCGATGTGTTGGAAATTGATGCAGCTTCAAACAATGGGGTCGACGAAATACGAGATATTCGGGAGAAGGTGAAATTTGCTCCTACTTCAGTACGGTATAAAGTATACATCGTGGACGAAGTGCATATGCTTTCCATCGGTGCTTTTAACGCTTTGTTAAAAACGTTAGAGGAACCTCCAAAGCATGTGATTTTTATTTTAGCAACAACTGAACCGCATAAAATCCCACCTACGATTATTTCTCGGTGCCAACGCTTTGATTTTCGCAGAATCCAGCTTCCTTCCATTGTTTCAAGGTTAAGGCAGGTGCTAGATGCCCAGCAAGTAAAGGCCTCTGACGAAGCGTTGCTCGCAATTGCCCGAGCCGCAGATGGGGGTATGCGTGATGCATTGAGTTTGTTGGATCAAGCGATTTCGTTTAGCAATGAGGAAGTAATGCTTGAAGATGTATTGACGATGACAGGTGCCGTATCTTCGTCTATGTTAGCAACGGTCGTTCAGGCCATTCACGAAAAAGATGTGGCAAAAGCGTTGCAGCTAGTAGAACAGTTTATGAACCAAGGAAAGGATCCGAATCGTTTACTTGAAGATTTGATTTTTTATTATCGGGATCTTCTCATCTATAAGACCGCTCCTCATTTACAAAAAGGAGGAGTTGCTATCGATCCAGTGTTTCAACAGTTGGCACAATTTGTTTCTGTTCCAGCCATTTATGAAACGATTGAAACATTAAATAAAAGCCAACAGGAGATGAAATGGACGAATCACTCCCGTATTTTTTTAGAGGTAGCGTTAGTTAAACTTTGCCAACAAGAACAGGCATCGTCTAACTCAGAATTGCTTATTAAAAAAATAGAGAAGCTAGAAACAGAATTGCAACGTTTGAAAGA
This sequence comes from Anoxybacillus amylolyticus, assembly GCF_001634285.1. GTDB lineage: Bacteria > Bacillota > Bacilli > Bacillales > Anoxybacillaceae > Anoxybacteroides > Anoxybacteroides amylolyticum. The sequence continues at coordinate 161,356 of NZ_CP015438.1, read as the reverse complement.
ACAAGGGATTCCTATAACAGAAAAAGAGCATGCGCCTGCACCTGCAAAAAAAACGGCAAAGCCATCTCGAACAAACGCCTATAAAACACCAGTCGGTCGCATTTATGAAATATTAAAACAAGCTACTCACCAAGACTTAGCGCTAATTAAAAGCCATTGGGGGGGAATACTTGATACGTTAAAGCAACAAAATAAAGTATCTCATGCAGCGTTATTGCAAGAAACAGAGCCGGTCGCAGCAAGCCCGCAAGCGTTTGTTTTGAAGTTTAAATATGAAATTCATTGCAAAATGGCCGCCGATAACACAAATGGCGTAAAAGAAAACTTAGAATCAATTTTATTCGATTTAACACATCGTCGTTTCGAAATGGTCGCTGTTCCTGATGAAGAATGGGGAAAAATAAGAGAAGAGTTTATTCGAGAAAAAGGAGTGCATCGCGAAAAAGAACAAGAGGAAGAGGATGCGCTTATTACAGAGGCAAAGCGATTATTTGGCGAACAATTACTTGAAATTAAAGAATAACTAGGAGGAATGAAAAATGATGCGAGGAATGGGTGGAATGGGAAATATGCAAAAAATGATGAAACAAATGCAAAAAATGCAAAAAGAAATGCAAAAAGCTCAAGAAGAATTGGCAGAGAAAACAGTCGAAGGAACAGCTGGCGGCGGAATGGTGACGGTCATTGCGAATGGTCATAAACAAATTTTAGAAGTAAAGATAAAAGAGGAAGTAGTCGATCCAGAAGATATCGAAATGCTGCAAGATTTAATTTTAGCTGCTACAAATGATGCGCTTAAAAAAGCGGAAGAATTAACAGCGGACACAATGGGGCAATTCACTAAAGGATTGAACATCCCGGGCTTATTCTAGGAGGATTTTTTCATGCATTATCCGGAGCCGATATCAAAACTGATTGACAGCTTTATGAAATTGCCGGGAATCGGTCCAAAAACAGCAGTGAGGCTAGCGTTTTTTGTTCTAACGATGAAAGAAGATACGGTATTGGATTTTGCAAAGGCATTAGTCAATGCGAAACGGAATTTGTTGTATTGTACGGTTTGTGGGCATATTACAGATAAAGATCCGTGTTATATTTGTGACGATGAAAGGCGAGACAAAACAACAATTTGCGTTGTTCAAGACCCGAAAGATGTCATTGCGATGGAAAAAATGAAAGAATATAACGGATTATATCACGTATTGCACGGAGCTATTTCCCCGATGGATGGCATTGGTCCGGAGGATATTAAAATTACGGAGCTATTAAAAAGGCTACAAGACGAAACAGTACAAGAGGTTATTTTAGCTACCAATCCAAATATTGAAGGGGAAGCAACCGCGATGTATATATCGCGATTATTGAAACCAACAGGAATAAAAATTACAAGAATTGCTCACGGATTGCCAGTCGGAGGCGATTTAGAGTATGCTGACGAAGTAACATTATCAAAAGCATTAGAAGGCCGGCGTGAGCTATAGAAATTAATTGGGGTGAGTCGGCATGTTTTGGCGGCGAAAAGGATGGTTAAAAAAACAATTTGATGAGCGATTAGTGGAACAATTAGAAGCGATGAGGAACGAATGGATAAAACAAAAAGAGTTAATTGAAAAAAGTATCGAGCCTTCGGGAGATGTATTAATGGACGCAAAAATTACAGAAGCGAAATACCTTTTTCTTATTCGAGAGGCAAAACGCCGTCGAGTTACGTTAAAGAGAGCGAAATAAGCTCTCTTTTTTGTTCTTTATTTTTCGTTGCATGCATAATGTGAGAGTAGTACAAGCAATAAAGAAGGGGCGGATTGTATGGAGCCAAAAATAGTCATCCTGCTTTTTTTGTGTGCAATCGTGATTTTGTTATTGATCGGAACTCCTTTAAAACCTGTTCGTTTCATTGGATATGGAGCGATTAAATTAATCATTGGAGCGTTGTTATTATTTACTTTAAATGCCATCGGCAGTTCTTTCATTCATATCCCAATTAATTTATTTACATCATCTGTATCAGGTTTTCTAGGCATTCCTGGTGTGCTCGCCTTAGTCATTATTCAAAAATACATTCTATAATGGAGAAATGTTATTTCTAGTCGTTCCTAATATAAATGCACATTGAAGTGTTAACATTTTTTTACTGTCGGGCGACCGAACAACACCGCTGAGGCTGACCCAAAAGTCCGCTAAAAAGCGGACTTTTGGAGTCAGTTTTCTTTACTTTTACATATTTTGTTAAATAAAAGGGCGATTCGCCCCCTTTTGTTTCCATTGTTTATGCCGCTAAGGACCGTTGTTTGTCCTTAGCGGCTTTCTTGAGGAGATTATGGGCAACGCAAATAAGCCCCCATTCTATGGAAATTTTTTGGAGGCCTCGGAGGACAAAGCGACGAAATCCGCGATTTTGCTTGATTTGCCCAAACACACTCTCAATGTCGGTTTGGCGTTGGCGGTATCGTGCTTGTCCTTCTTCACTTTCCAGTCGTTCACGAGCCTTCTGTTTCTGTTCGTGATAGACGGGGTTCCATTGCGTTGTACGTCCATACTTGGAAGTTGTGCAGACCGAGCGGAACGGACACCCTTCGCATTCGTGGCATTGGTAGTGCTGGATGACCGAAGTATACCCAGATTCTGTGGTCTGCTTCGAAGTTCCTATACGGACCAGTTTTTTCCCGTTCGCACAAATCCAAACGTCCTCTTCTTTCTTGTATGTCCAATTCTGTGGATGGTGCGGGTTCTTCTTGACCTTGCGTGTGTTCTCTTTCTCATACGTGTTGTACTTGATAAACGCGGAAATGTTTTTCTCTTCGAGTTTCACGTAATTTTCCTCGGAACCATAGACAGCGTCAGCGGTCACGCGTTTTGGTACCACCCCATATTTCTCTCGAACCGTCTCTAGGTGTGGCAGAAGACAACGAGTATCGCCGGGTCTCTGGTGAAGCGAATACCCCAGAACGAACTGATCGGAAGAACCCACTTGTACGTTATAAGCCGGCTTCAGTTGGCCGTTGCGCATGTGGTCCCCCTTCAAACGCATAAACGTCGCATCCGCATCCGTTTTGGAATAGCTGTTGCGGTCCCCGCATACTTGGAGTTGGTGTTCGTACTTTTCACTGCGAGGCAAGTAGTCTTCCTTCATCTTCTTGACGGCCTTCTTCAACGGTTGGTTGTCCGGCTCGGCCTCCAAACGTTTTTCCCACTCCTCGGTTTTCTTTCGGATTTCTTTTGAAGTAAAAGCAGGGGAAGCGTCGATTTCTTCCGCATTTTCTTCTTCCACGATCGCATCGATCTGGGCGATGAGCTGATCCACATTGGCTTGTAATTTCTCTTGGTATTTCTCGGCGGATTTCCGCCAAACGAACGTGTATCGGTTGGCATTCGCTTCAATTTTCGTCCCATCTACGAAATAGTCTTCCATGTTGACATAGCCGTCCGCGACAAGCAGGGTGATCATTTCTCGGAACAAGTCGTCAATCAGCCCTTTCATCCGTTCGGAGCGAAATCGATTGATGGAACGGAAGTCCGGCTTTTGAAACCCACTCAACCACATGAGGGGAAGATGTACTTCTAATTGTCGAGCAATTTCTCGGCCATGATACATTTTTTGGGTGTACGCGTAGAGGATAATTTTCGTCATCATTTTTGGATGATAAGAAGAGGTACCGCCGCCTTTATAGTAAGGAAGAAACGTCTCCATCGGGATGCGCTCGACCATCTCGTGAACCACGTGAGCCATATTATCCGGTGGAATGAGATCGGCAATATTGCTTGGCAACGTGAGGTTATCCATGGTATACTCTTTAAAAGAAATATGATGATGTTTCATAGAAGAATCGCTCCTTTTCCGGTGATAGTTGTTGTGGTG
>NZ_CP015438.1:100000-152500 GCF_001634285.1 Anoxybacillus amylolyticus | reverse complement strand
ACTGCGAGACCTACAAGTCGAGCAGGGACGAAAGTCGGGCTTAGTGATCCGGTGGTTCCGTATGGAAGGGCCATCGCTCAACGGATAAAAGCTACCCCGGGGATAACAGGCTTATCTCCCCCAAGAGTCCACATCGACGGGGAGGTTTGGCACCTCGATGTCGGCTCATCGCATCCTGGGGCTGTAGTCGGTCCCAAGGGTTGGGCTGTTCGCCCATTAAAGCGGTACGCGAGCTGGGTTCAGAACGTCGTGAGACAGTTCGGTCCCTATCCGTCGCGGGCGTAGGAAATTTGAGAGGAGCTGTCCTTAGTACGAGAGGACCGGGATGGACGCACCGCTGGTGTACCAGTTGTCCTGCCAAGGGCACCGCTGGGTAGCTATGTGCGGAAGGGATAAGCGCTGAAAGCATCTAAGCGTGAAGCCCCCCTCAAGATGAGATTTCCCATCGCGTAAGCGAGTAAGATCCCTCGAAGATGACGAGGTCGATAGGTCCGAGGTGGAAGCGTGGCGACACGTGCAGCTGACGGATACTAATCGATCGAGGACTTAACCATAGAAAAGCGGAGAACGGTCCTTGGCGGAGCCAAGGGAACATCCGACGGAAGCGCAAGCTTTCGACGAAGACGTGTTTGCACGTCGATGGAGAAAGCGGACGCGGAGGAGGATGTTAGTTCGGAGCTAGACATGACGAAAAGCGTAGGCGACTCCTTTTCTTCTGCCCCTGTTATCTAGTTTTGAAGGAACAATCCTTCACCAGCCTAGTGACGATGGCGGAGAGGACACACCCGTTCCCATCCCGAACACGGAAGTTAAGCTCTCCAGCGCCGATGGTAGTTGGGGCTCGCGCCCCTGCAAGAGTAGGACGTTGCTAGGCAGAAAAGACTGACTAAACAAACGTTTAGTCAGTCTTTTTATTTTTCCTTCATTGATACAAACAAACTGAAAATACATATCTTGTAAGTATAGAAACTTATAAATGGGGAAAAATAGTGAATGGGAGGTGGAAGGTGGCGATGACAAATCAATCGATTGGGGAAACATGCATTGTTTGTGAACAACGGAAAGAACAAGGAATTCATATTTATACAAAATTTCTTTGCATAGACTGCGAGAAAGAAATAGTTCGGACAGATACGATTGATCCAAAATATCGATTTTACTTACAACAGCTGAAAAAAATTATGAATCGGGAAATATATTCATAGAACAGGTCCTATTAATAGGATCTGTTTTATTATATATTAAGTGATGAACGTAAATCTTAAAGGAATGGTTTAAATGAATAAACAAAAAAATACACCACTATATAATGCTTTAACACAACATGTTTCAGCCAACCCAATTTCGTTTCATGTTCCTGGTCATAAATACGGAACTTTTTTGCCAATGCAGGCTAGAGAAAATTATGAGAACTTGCTGCGGCTTGATGTGACAGAATTGAGTGGGCTGGACGATTTACACCATCCAGAGACTATTATTGCTGAGGCGCAACAATTGGCAGCTGAGCTTTATGGTGTGGAGGAAACGTTTTTTTTGGTGAATGGTTCAACAGTAGGAAATTTAGCGATGATTTTTGCAACGTGTGAAGAACATAAAAAGGTCATTGTTCAACGGAATTGTCATAAGTCGGTGATTCATGCACTTCAGTTAGTTGGTGCCGCACCTGTTTTTCTTTCTCCTGAGTTTGACGAAACGGTTCGGGTAGCATCGTACGTTTCTTTTGATACAGTAAAGGAAGCAATAGAGCAGCATCCTGAGGCAACAGCATTAATTTTGACAAATCCGAACTACTACGGTATGTCGGTTCATTTAGCAAAAATAATAAAAATTGCTCACAGTCGTGGCATTCCGGTACTTGTAGATGAAGCCCATGGAGCGCATTTTGTTGCCGGACCGCCATTTCCAACATCAGCGATTGCCTATGGTGCAGATGTTGTCGTGCAGTCGGCGCATAAGACGCTACCAGCAATGACCATGGGCTCTTATTTACATGTGAATAGCTCACTCGTTGATAAAGAGAAATTGCGCTATTTTCTGCAAGTGTTTCAGTCGAGCAGCCCGTCTTATCCAATTATGGCGTCGCTTGATTTAGCAAGAAGTTATGTAGCTAATGTAGTTTTAGAGGACATCCAACACATTCAGGCGCAAATTGATCAGTTGAAAGAAGAGATCAATGAAAGCGAAGGGGTAACAGTTGTTTGCTCAAACGATCCATTAGTAATGACGGATTTATTAAAAATTACTATTCAAACGAGAAGCAAATGTTCAGGGTATGAGTTGCAACGACGTCTTGAACAAGAAGGGGTTTTTCCGGAACTAGCCGATCCGTTTAATGTTCTTCTTGTGTATCCATTGGCGCCGGTGAAAGATTTGCCAACGATTATTAGAAAAATGAAGCAGGCGTTTAAAGGAATGCATTATGATGAACGGGGAATAGCGTTTGTCCCTTATTCACTTATGGATGCCTCTCCATCGATTTCTTATCGCGTATTAGCGAAATTACCGAAAAAGGTCGTTCTGCTCGAAAAAGCAGAAGGACTAGTAGCTGCGGAAACGATTATCCCATATCCACCAGGGATACCGTTGTTATGTATGGGGGAAGTGATTTGCAAGGGGCATATTGAGCAAATCATGGCATTAAAGCAATATGGTGCTCGATTTCAAGGAGGAGCTTATTTATCTTCTTATCAAATAGAAGTAGTGGAACAATAACGCAACAAGAAAGGTGACGAGTGATGACAAGTTATTTTTTTTCATTTGAAGGGCCAGACGGGGCAGGAAAAACAACGATTATATCGATGGTAGAGTCATTTTTGCGTGAACAAGGATGGGACGTAGTCGCGACACGTGAGCCGGGTGGAATTGAGATTGCAGAAAAAATTCGCGACATTATTTTAAACCCTGCTCACCAAGCGATGGACGGTCGTACGGAAGCGTTGCTTTATGCTGCCGCACGTAGACAACATCTGGTAGAAAAAGTGATTCCTGCGTTAAAAGATGGGAAAATTGTGTTATGTGATCGTTTTATTGATAGTTCACTTGCATATCAAGGATTTGCACGAGGGTTAGGAGTAGATGAGGTACTGGGCATTAACCAATTTGCGATCGAAGGATATTTTCCAACATTAACGCTTTATTTTGATATTGAGCCAAAAATAGGACTAGAGCGAATTTATGGAAACGAAAAACGAGAAATCAATCGTTTAGATTTGGAAAGCTTGTCGTTTCATGAAAATGTCAGGAAAGGGTATTTACAGCTAATGGAACGATTTCCAGAGAGGATTGTTATGCTTGATGCGTCCAGAGAGGTTGCTGATGTGTTTGCTGACGCTATTTCAATCTTAATGGGGAAATTGGAAAAAAACATGCCGTGAACTGCAAATGATGAAATGATAAAGACATGTTAGAATAAAAGAGAAAGTAGACCATTAGTAAGTGAGTGATCAATGTGGCGGTAGTTTGGGAACAACTTCAGCAATACCAGCCAGTTGCCATGAAAATATTAGCCAATAGCCTTGAAAAAGGAAGGGTTGCTCATGCTTATTTATTAGAAGGGCAACGGGGAACTGGCAAACGTGAAGCGAGCCTTTTATTTGCGAAAAGCTTGTTTTGTTTCAATCGAGATGGCTATCAGCCTTGTGATGAATGTAGCAACTGTCGGCGAATCGGGTCGCGAAATCATCCAGATGTCCACTGGATTGAGCCGGACGGGCAATCGATTAAAAAAGCGCAAATTGAGGCGTTGCAGGCAGAATTTGCGAAAACGGGTATGGAATCGAGGAAAAAATTATATGTCATTGTCCATGCAGATAAAATGACAACGAATGCGGCGAACAGTTTATTGAAATTTTTAGAAGAGCCTCATGCAGGAACAACCGCTATTTTGTTGACAGAACAACTTCATCGTTTGTTACCAACCATTATTTCGCGCTGCCAAGTCGTATCATTTCAGCCGTTACCGCCGATTTTGCTTGCTAATCGATTAAAGGAAGAGCATATTCCGCTTCATTTCGCAATGCTTGCGGCACATGTGACGAATAATTACGAAGAAGCGCTCGAATGGAGTCGAAACGATTGGTTTGCAGAGTCGCGAAAAATAGTGTTACAATTATATGAAGCGTTAAACCAAAATGAGTTTCAAGCGCTTCTTTTGATCCAAGAAAAATGGATGCCTCATTTTCAAGAGAAGCAGCAGGTAGACATGGGACTAGATTTATTATTGTACTTATATAGAGATATTTTGCATTTGCAACTTGGCCAACTAGAACATGTCGTTTATTGTGACCGATTAGATGATTTGCGGCAGTGGGCGTTGGCATGCTCGCAAAAGCGAACCATCAATAATATGACGACTATTTTGCAGGCAAAAGCGCGTTTAAATACAAATATGAACGTACAGCTTTTAATGGAACAGCTTATCCTCAACTTAAAGGGGGGAACGACGTTTGTATAATGTAGTAGGTGTTCGTTTTAAAAAAGCGGGCAAAATTTATTATTTTGATCCTGGCGACTTAACGATTCAAACTGGGGAATTTGTCATTGTGGAAACCGTCCGAGGCATTGAGTTTGGCAAAGTTGTTATCAGCAACAAACAAGTAGACGAAAATGACATCGTGTTGCCGCTAAAAAAAGTTATCCGTATTGCGGATGCAAAAGATAGAATGGTTGTGGAGGACAATAAAAAGGCAGCGCAAGAAGCATACGAAATTTGTTTGAAAAAGGTTGAGGAACACGGGCTGGAAATGAAGTTAGTCGATGTGGAATATACGTTTGATCGTAATAAAGTCATTTTTTATTTTACTGCTGATGGACGTGTCGATTTTCGGGAGTTAGTGAAAGATTTGGCAGCCATTTTTCGGACGCGAATTGAGTTGCGACAAATTGGTGTGCGCGATGAGGCGAAGATGCTTGGTGGCATCGGACCGTGCGGACGTATGTTGTGCTGCTCGACGTTTCTTGGTGATTTTGACCCTGTTTCGATTAAAATGGCGAAAGACCAAAACTTATCGTTAAATCCGACGAAAATATCGGGGCTTTGTGGTCGACTAATGTGTTGTTTAAAATATGAAAATGATGAGTATGAAACGGCAAAAGAACAACTTCCGGATTTAGGGGAATATATTGAAACTCCACATGGTGTCGGAAGGGTGGTCGGCTTGAATATTTTAGAAAGAGTGTTGCAGGTGGAGTTGTCAGAGCATGAGCGAGTAGTAGAGTACACGATTGATGAGTTAATAAAAGAGGGAGTTTTATCCATTCAAGCCACGGATTAATTGGGGTGGATTTATAGTGAATAAGAAGGAGATTTTTCAATCCATAACAAATATGGAAGAGCAAATTAGCCAATTCTATCGGCAGCTTGTAGAATTGAAAGAACATTTTGCACAGTTGCTTGAGGAAAATCATCATTTACAAGTGGAAAATACGCATTTACGGCAGCGGCTACAAGAACTTACAGGAGAAACAGTGCCCGCTAAGAAAAAAGAGAAGCACGAACGGAAGCTGATTGATATTGGAGAAGGGTACGATAATTTAGCGAGACTTTACCAAGAAGGCTTTCATATTTGCAACGTTCATTACGGAAGCGTCCGTAAAGAAGATTGTTTATTTTGCTTATCGTTTTTAAATAAAAAATAGAAGGTGTGTTGATTAACCAATAAAAACCAGTTGACATCGCTCTATAGCTTTTCTGCCGTTGTCGGCACTTGGCAGACGGGAGTATTAGCATGCCCTCCTCGAGCAATGAACGCTTTGCAGGCAAATGTCATTTGCCCGCCGGTGTTCTTGTTCGAGGGAAAAGGCAGGAAAGCTTGTGTTCAGCCATAGGATTCTATGTTTTTTAGTGAAATAATGGATAATCAACACTCGTGAAAAAATAGTAAAGCCTTTCCAACGAAGGAGAGGCTCTTTTCTTGAAAGTGAACGAAAGAGGTAGGAGTAGATGATCAAACTTTACGAGGATGAACGACTTGATTATCTTCTAAACGAAAATATGCGCATTATTCAAAGCCCATCTGTTTTTGCTTTTTCGTTAGATGCGGTGCTATTAGCGAAATTTGCTTATATGCCGATTCAAAAAGGCCATATTATTGATTTATGTACGGGAAACGGTGTGATTCCCCTGTTATTGAGCAAGCGAACGAAAGGCAAAATTATTGGTGTCGAAATTCAAGACCGCCTGTATGATATGGCGAAACGAAGTGTGCAGTATAACGGATTAGACAAACAAATTGAACTTATTCACGGCGATATTAAAGAGATGCCGAAGCAATTAGGTTATAGCAAATACGATGTTGTAACGTGCAACCCGCCATATTTCCCGACCGTGAGCGAGGAGGAAATAAATAAAAACCGACATTTAGCCATTGCGCGCCACGAAATTTACTGTACGTTAGAAGATGTTGTTCGTGTAAGCAGCCAGCTGTTGAAGCAAGGTGGAAAAGCCGCGTTTGTTCATCGGCCGGGTCGGTTGTTAGATATTGTTACGCTCATGCGGCAATATCGCCTAGAACCAAAACGATTGAGGTTTGTCTATCCGAAACTCGGAAAAGAGGCTAACACTATTTTAATTGAAGGGATAAAAGACGGAAGCCCTGATTTAAAAATTTTGCCTCCTTTAATTGTGTATGGCGACGATGATGAATATACAGATGAAGTAAAACAACTATTGTATAGTACTTCCGAATAAAGGAGAAAGATGAGGATGTGGCAGCAAAAAAGTTTTGCAAAAGAAAGCGTTGGCACTCTTTATATCGTTCCGACCCCAATCGGTAATCTTGAAGATATTACATTACGGGCGTTACGGGTGTTAAAGGAAGTGGATTGGATTGCGGCAGAAGATACGCGGCAAACAAAGAAATTATTGAACCACTTTGAAATCAAGACTCCTGTCATTAGCTACCATGAGCATAACAAATATGCAAGTGGCGCAAAAATTATCGAGTGGCTTCAAGAAGGAAAAAATATAGCGCTTGTCAGCGATGCGGGGATGCCGGCAATTTCGGATCCGGGGTACGAGCTTGTTGCGGCAGCGATTGAAGCAAAATGTACGGTCGTTCCGCTTCCTGGTGCGAACGCTGCGGTAACAGCGCTTGTTGCTTCTGGTCTTCCGACGGAGCATTTTTATTTTTTCGGGTTCCTCGATCGCGCAAAAAAGGAAAAGAAAAAGCAGCTTGATGCATTAAAACATGTTCGCGATACGCTTATTTTTTATGAAGCACCGCATCGGCTCGAAGATACGTTGCTCGTTATGCAGGAAGTACTAGGAGAGCGAAAGCTAGCATTATGTCGCGAATTAACAAAGCGGTTTGAAGAGTTTATTCGCGGGACGATGAGTGAAGTAATGGAGTGGGTAAAACAAAGAGAAGTACGAGGGGAATTTTGCATTGTCGTTGAAGGCGCGAAAGAGTACGAGGAAACGACAGACGAATGGTGGCAACCTTTGTCGATTGTGGAGCACGTTGATTATTACGTGCAAGAGAAACATATGAACACAAAAGAAGCGATTAAACAGGTAGCGGTTGACCGCAACATACCAAAGCGGGAAATTTACCAAGCGTATCATCAATAAAAAAGGATGTTCTGGGGGAACATCCTTTTCAATATTATTTCGATGCCTCTAAGCACTCTTGGATTTCTTTCATGAGAATTTCTGCGCCTTCACGGCTTAAGATGATTTTGCCGCCAGCAAGTTTGAAGTTGTCGTCAGATACTTCGCCTGTGACAACACATGTCATGTTTGGTTTATATTTTTTCAAAATGATGCGCTCATCATCGACGTAGATTTCCAACGCATCTTTTTCTGCGATGTCTAATGTGCGACGTAATTCAATCGGAATCACCACACGACCTAACTCATCCACTTTACGAACAATACCTGTAGATTTCATTGAACAATCTCCTCTCCATTTTAAATAGTGTTTTGTTTTTCTATATGTTGTTTTTCTTTAGGTTTCATTCGTCAATATTCGACAAATTTCCTACAACCTAATCATATCAGCGTTTCCATTATACGTCAATCCTTTTATATGTAAAAATAAAAAAAATGTATTTTATTATTTTTTAAAAATATTATACATTAAATTTTTATTATAAAATAAGTGTTTAATCTTTTTTGAATTTATATTAAAAAAATAATAAAATCCTCTTTATTATTTGAAATAATGTTTTTTATTTCTTTATTTACAATCATTTTTTTGGATTGGAAGCTTCTAAACAAAAGACAAACAACCAGATTGTTCGACAAAATTCAACGTTCTTGTCGTACAAAATAGCTGGATGGAGGTATATTTTTTCGAGAGAAGAGAAATAGATGTTTTTAGCAAAAAAATCATATAAAATAGATGTCAGAAGCGGATCGCTCTCGTCCTTTGGGCGGGGGTTTTTCTATATTGAGGAGGGTGTACAGATGGAGAAAAAAACGTTTTATATTACGACGCCGATCTATTATCCGAGCGGAAAGCTACATATTGGTCATGCGTATACGACGGTAGCAGGAGATGCGATGGCCAGATATAAGCGCCTTCGCGGCTATGATGTGATGTATTTAACAGGAACGGATGAACATGGGCAAAAAATTCAGCGCAAAGCGGAGGAAAAAGGGGTAACGCCGCAGGCGTATGTGGACGAAATTGTTGCGGGGATTCAAGAGCTATGGAAAAAGCTTGATATTTCCTACGATGATTTTATTCGAACAACAGAAGACCGGCATAAAGAAGTGGTCGAGAAAATTTTTGCTCGTCTTGTTGAACAAGGGGATATTTATTTAGATGAATACGAAGGATGCTATTGTACGCCTTGCGAATCGTTTTATACAGAACGGCAGCTCGTTGATGGAAATTGCCCAGACTGCGGTCGTTCGGTCGAAAAAGTGAAGGAAGAATCTTATTTCTTTAATATGAGCAAATACGTTGATCGCCTGTTGCAATACTATGAAGAAAATCCAGAGTTTATTCAACCGGAATCGCGGAAAAATGAAATGATTAACAACTTTATTAAACCAGGATTAGAAGATTTAGCTGTATCGCGAACGACGTTTGATTGGGGAATTAAAGTGCCAGGAGACCCGAAACATGTTATTTACGTATGGATTGATGCGCTATCGAATTATATTACCGCATTAGGTTATGGCACAGACAACGATGAAAAGTTTTTGACTTATTGGCCAGCGGATGTGCATCTTGTCGGAAAAGAGATTGTTCGCTTCCATACGATTTATTGGCCGATTATGCTCATGGCGCTAGACTTACCACTGCCAAAAAAAGTGTTCGCCCATGGATGGCTGTTGATGAAAGATGGAAAAATGTCAAAATCGAAAGGGAATGTCGTTGATCCGGTGACGCTTATTGACCGCTATGGTTTAGATGCACTCCGCTATTATTTGCTTCGTGAAGTTCCGTTTGGTTCGGATGGGGTATTTACGCCAGAAGGATTTGTGGAGCGAATTAATTACGATTTAGCGAACGATTTAGGGAACTTATTAAACCGGACGGTAGCGATGATGGAAAAATATTTTGCTGGCGGCATCCCGGTTTATGAGGGGGCGAAAACGTCCTATGACAATGACCTTGTTCGTGTGGCAGAAGAAACGGTAAAGCAAGTAGAAGAAGCAATGGAGAAAATGGAATTTTCTATAGCATTGTCAGCCATTTGGAAATTAATTGGTCGTGCCAATAAGTATATTGATGAAACACAGCCATGGGTGTTAGCGAAAGAGAAAGGGAATCGAGAAAAATTGGCGTCTGTTATGGCTCATTTAGCCGAAGTGCTTCGCCAAATTGCGGTGTTGTTGCAGCCATTTTTGACACGGACACCAGAAAAAATTTTCCAACAACTTGGCGTGACGCAAGCAGAATTGAAAACGTGGGAAAGCTTATACACTTTCGGTCTTATCAAAGAAGGAACAAAAGTGGAAAAAGGAGAACCACTTTTCCCACGGTTAGAAATGGAAACAGAAGTCGCGTATATTAAAGCGGACATGCAAGGCGATAAACCAGCGCCTGCACAATCGAAAGAAACCGTTTCAGAAATCACGATTGACGATTTTTTGAAAGTAGATTTGCGAGTCGCGCAAGTAGTGCATGCAGAACCGGTAAAAAATGCGAATAAACTGCTGAAATTACAGCTTGATCTCGGATATGAGAAACGTCAAGTCGTTTCAGGAATCGCGGAATTTTACAAACCAGAAGAACTGATTGGAAAGAAAGTGATTTGTGTCGCTAACTTAAAACCAGCGAAACTGCGCGGCGAATTGTCGGAAGGGATGATTTTAGCAGGGGGAGAAAACGGGGTGCTTTCACTTGCTACTGTCGATGAACGTTTGCCAAATGGAACAAAAATAAAATAAAGCATAACGCAAAGAGGTGAGCGCAAACGGCGCGTGACACCTCTTTGTTGTCGTTTTGTAATGGAAATGTTAAGAGACTGTGACATATGTAATCTTTTCCTATGATACACTTAACAACGAAAAAGGAGCAGAGACAATGTTATTTGATACACATGCACATTTAAATGCGACGCAATATAGCGAAGACGTTGAAGAAGTAATCAAACGGGCAGAGCATGAAGGGGTGTGTAATATTGTTGTTGTCGGTTTCGATCGACCGACGATAGCACGTGCGATTGAACTTGCGGAGCAATATGATTTTATTTATGCGGCTGTTGGTTGGCATCCTGTTGATGCAATTGACATGACCGGTGAAGATTTATATATGCTCGAGCAGCTAGCAGCGCACCCGAAAGTAGTCGCGCTTGGCGAAATGGGATTGGATTACTATTGGGATAAATCACCGAAAGACGTACAAAAAGACGTATTTCGCAAGCAAATTGCGCTCGCGAGAAAAGTGAAGCTTCCCATTATTATACATAACCGTGAAGCAACAGCCGACATTTTAACGATTTTGCAAGAAGAAAATGCACAAGAAGTTGGTGGTATTATGCATTGTTTTACAGGAAGTGTTGAAGTGGCGAAACAATGCATCGCGATGAATTTTTATATTTCATTCGGTGGTCCTGTGACGTTTAAAAATGCGAAAAAACCGAAAGAAGTGGCGAAAGAAATTCCGCTCGAACATTTGTTAATTGAAACAGATTGCCCGTATTTAACCCCGCATCCGTTCCGCGGCAAACGGAATGAACCGAGTTACGTCAAATACGTTGCAGAGGCGATTGCAGAATTAAAAGGAATTTCGGTAGAAGAAGTGGCGCGGCAAACAACGGAGAATGCGAAAAAATTGTTCGGCATTAATCGCTAACGAAACGTGTCGTTTTTTTGGAAGGCTTGTCTAACGATTGCGATAAGAAAAAAAGTTCTACAAATTTAGCGTTTTGCATACGATAGAATGTCGACAAGTCTTCCTTTCCTTTCAATGCTATTTTTTGCATAATAGAGTATACGTAAGCGTAAAGGTGAGAGGGAGGAGAAAAAAGGAGGTTTTTCAACGTGTTAAATAATGTAAGGAATTTGCTTTCTAATTCATTAAGGAAAAATTTAGCTGTTACAGCTAGTGGGATGATAGCGCTTTCAGCAACAACAGGGTTTACGGGGTATGAAGCAACAAAGGAGCATGTCACGATTATAAAAGATGGTGAGAGGCAAGAGATTCGCACACATGCCAACACGGTAGCAGAAGTACTAGAAGAACTGAATATTCATCCACGTCCGGAAGATTACATATACCCCGCAGTGAATGCAGCCGTTACTGATGATTTGCAAATCGTTTGGCAAGCGAGCAAACAGGTAACGCTAACAGTAAATGAAACAAAAAAAGAAGTATGGACGACTGCGAAAAATGTAAAAGAATTGCTAACCGCCCAACATATCACTGTCGGACCGTATGATCGTGTGTTTCCATCGCTGGGGGCAGAAATCAAAAAGGGCATGACTATTTCGTTTGAAAAAGCATTTCCGATTCAACTGAATGTCGGCGGTAAACAACAGCAAGTATGGGCAACTTCGACTACTGTCGCTGACTTTTTAAAGCAGCAGAACATCGCGTTAGACGAACTCGACCGTGTAGAGCCATCGCTACATGAAAAAATAAAAGCAAATATGGTCGTAAAAGTTATTAAAGTTCAAAAAGTCACCGATGTAGTGGAAGAAGCAGTAGATTTTGCAGTCGTCACTCGAAAAGACGATCGATTGCTAAAAGGGGAAAGACGGGTTATTCAACCTGGCGAAAAAGGGCTCGTATCCAAACAATATGAAGTCGTGCTTGAAAACGGAAAAGAAGTATCGCGGACATTAGTACAAACGAAAGCGTTAAAACAGAGTAAAGACCGTGTAATAGCAGTTGGCACAAAGGAAAGAGCACTCACGTCGCGTGGATCGTCACAAGTGGCGCGGGAAATGTACGTCACGGCCACCGCCTATACGGCGTATTGCGGCGGTTGTTCTGGAAGAACGAGTACGGGGATTAATTTGCGCGCCAATCCGCACTTAAAGGTAATTGCAGTCGACCCACGCATCATTCCGCTCGGTTCGAAAGTATATGTCGAAGGCTACGGCTATGCGATTGCGGCGGACACAGGAGCAGGAATTGACGGATACAAAATTGATGTGTTTTTCCCAGAAAAGTCTGCTGCCTTTCGCTGGGGAGCAAGACGCGTAAAAATTAGAATTATTGATTGAACGGAGGGATTTTTCACCCTCTGTTTTTTCGTTATAATGAAAGATGATTTTCTATTCCTTTAGACGAAAGAAACGCGAAAAAGTTTCATCGTTTAGCGGGAATGCTAAAAAGAAATGGCGATGAAAGGAGTACGAAAACAGTAATTTTTAAAATATACAAAAGTGTTTAAACATTATAAAATATAGACATGAAACACTATAAACCAAAAGAATTTGCAGAAATGTTACATGTGTCGGTAAAAACGCTACAAAGATGGGATAACGAAGGCGTATTGAAAGCTTACCGAAACCCAAAAGGAAGGAGATATTATACAGAAGAACAGTACAGAGAGTATATGGGGATTCCAAAGGAAAATCAAGTAGGTAAGACAGTCATATACGCCAGAGTGTCAAACAAAGGTCAAAAAGACGATTTAGAAAATCAAGTCGAGTTTTTAAGGCAATACGCTAACGCAAAAGGAATGATTGTGGACGAAGTTGTAACAGATATTGGTAGCGGCTTAAACTACAAAAGAAAACATTGGAATCGATTGATGGAAGCATGTGTAGATGGAAAGGTTTCCACCATTCTTATTGCACATAAAGACAGATTCGTTCGATTCGGCTATGAGTGGTTCGAACAATTTCTTGATAAATTAGGTGTAAAAATCATTGTAATCCACAACGAGAAATGGTCACCGCAAGAAGAATTGGTTCAAGACTTGATTTCCATTATTGATGTGTTTAGCTGTCGGGTTTATGGTTTGAGAAAGTACAAAGACAAAATTAAGGAAGATCAGTTATGAAAAAAGCTTATTTTGTTGAAATCAAACCGACAACCGAACAAGCGATCAAAATAAACAAAACGATTGGTGTTTGTCGTTACGTGTATAACTTTTACATTTCAAAAAACAAGGAAATATACGAAAAAGAAAAGCGATTCATGAGTGGGTACGAGTTTGATAAATGGCTCAATAACGTACACATCAAACAACAAGACCAATGGATGAAAGACGTATCGACAAAGGCTGTCAAGCAGTCGATTATGAACGCAGAAAAAGCGTTTCAACGCTTTTTTCAAGGGAAATCGGGATTCCCTCGATACAAACGAAAAAAAGACCAAGACGTCAACTGTTATTTTCCTAAAAACAACAAAACGGATTGGACAGTCGAACGGCATCGCATCAAAATTCCAACCATCGGTTGGGTTCGGTTAAAAGAATACGGATATATCCCAAAGAACGCCATCGTCCGAAGCGGAACGGTATCGAAAAAAGCAGGACGATATTTTGTATCTGTTCTTTGTGAAGTCGAAGATGTCAAGCCGAATGTTCCGCTTCAATCAACAGGCATCGGCATTGATTTAGGAATTAAAGCATTTGCCGTTTTAAGCGATGGCAGAGTGTTTCAAAACATCAACTACACACAAAAAATCAAAAAGCTGAAAAAGAAATTAAAGCGAGAACAACGCTCCTTATCTCGCAAATACGAAAATCTAAAGAAGAGAGGTGAAGAACCTGCTGCTAAAAGAGGAGCGAATATAGACAAAAATATTTTTAGAGTGCAAAAGCTCCATGCTCGATTGGCGAATATTCGCTTGGAGTACGTGAAATTTGTAGCGAATGAAGTGGCGAAAACCAAGCCACGATACGTCGTCATCGAGAACTTGAACGTCAAAGGGATGATGAAAAACCGTCATTTGGCTAGATCCATTGCAGAACAATGTTTTTATACGTTTCAAACATGGCTAATTCATAAATGCAAAAAATATGGCATGGAAGTAAGACAAGTCAGTCGATTTTATCCATCGTCGAAAATGTGTTCTCGTTGCGGGCATATGAAAAAAGACCTCCAGTTATCGGATCGGATATATGTTTGTGATGGTTGTGGTCATACGATGGATAGAGACCTTCATGCGGCAACATCCCTTTTACGTGCCACAGACTATATCGTTCTCACGTAACGAGGACGGTATGATACCGATGGCTAGTCGGGAATTAACGCCTGTGGAGAGCCATACAAACGATAGTAGCCTTTTGGCGAGGTCGGGTTCGTTGAAACAGGAACACTCTAAAAATATAGGTTTGTCTATATTTTTAGTAGCAGTACGTACAATTACGTTGAAAATTAAAGAGATTATTGTGGTAGAAGGAAAAGATGATACGGTTGCTGTCCAGCGGGCGGTACAAGCCGATACGATTGAAACGAACGGGTCAGCAATTAACGAAGAAACGATCGAACGAATTAAGCTGGCGAAAGAAACGCGAGGCGTCATTATTTTGACAGACCCGGATTTCCCAGGGGAGAAAATCCGTAAAACGATTGCCGAGCACGTTCCTGGATGTAAACATGCGTTTTTGCCAAAACAATCGGCGCTTTCGAAAAAAGGGAAAGGCGTTGGGGTAGAGTATGCGACAGTAGAAGCCATTCGGCAAGCGCTTGAACACGTGTACGAAGAAGCGGTGGAATGGGAAGAAGAAATTACGTTTAACGATTTACTTGTGGCAGGGTTAGTCGGTGGTGCGTTAGCCAAAGCGCGGCGACAACGGCTAGGACAGCTGCTGAAAATCGGATATACGAATGGAAAACAGCTGCATAAACGATTACAAATGTTCCGCATTTCCAAACATGCGTTTTATGATGCGTTGCAGCAAGTGCTTCGGGAGGAAAAAGAAAATGACTAAAGATATTGCCACACTAGGACGAACACGTGAGATTTTAGAGAAATACGGGTTTTCGTTTAAAAAAAGTTTAGGGCAAAATTTTTTGATCGATACAAATATTTTGCGGCGCATCGTCGATTACGCAGAACTATCCGACGAAACGGGTGTGATCGAGATCGGTCCTGGTATTGGTGCCCTTACTGAACAACTTGCTCGCCGCGCTAGAAAAGTGGTGGCGTTTGAAATCGACCAGCGCTTGTTGCCAATTTTAGCGGATACGTTGTTTCCGTATCCAAACGTTCGCATCATTCATCAAGATGTGCTGAAAGCGGACATTCGTCGCGTGATGGAAGAAGAGTTTTCTAGCGTCCGTGATGTCATGGTTGTGGCCAACTTGCCTTATTATGTGACAACGCCGATTATTATGAAATTGTTAGAAGACCATTTACCGATTCGTGGCATTGTCGTGATGCTGCAAAAAGAAGTGGCGGATCGCATTTCAGCGCAACCAGGCACGAAAGATTACGGTTCTTTATCCATTGCAGTTCAATATTATACGAAAGCAGAAACGGTTATGACGGTTCCACGAACCGTTTTTATTCCGCAACCGAATGTTGATTCGGCGGTCATTCGGCTAACCAAACGGGAAAAACCGGCTGTTGACGTTATCGATGAGTCATTTTTCTTTCAAGTTGTTCGAGCAAGTTTTAGCCAGCGTCGCAAAACGATTTTGAATAATTTAACGAGTCAATTGCCAAATGGTAAGCAGCAAAAAGAAGCGATCGAACGCGTGTTAACAGAGCTACAAATTGATTCGAGGCGACGCGGAGAAACGTTGACAATAGAGGAGTTCGCTAAGCTGAGCAATCGGTTAGTAAAGGAATGGAAGGAAAAGGCCTAATTTTTAGGTCTTTTTCTTTTTTCTTCACTTCTTTTGTATGTATGCATATTGTACTTAATAAACCAGAGGCTGGGGGGAACAAAAGATGGAGGTAAAAATAGGAGATATTGTGGCAAGAAAGTCGTACGAATGTGATTTATTGTTTCGTGTCGTGGACATAAAAGAGAAAGACGGAGAGAAAGAAGCGATTCTTTACGGGGAGGATGTACGGTTAATGGCGGATGCCCCGTTTGCCGATTTATTGATTGTCGATGAATTGGAACGGCAACTTAGGGAGAAAAAAGAACAGGAACTGATTGAGCAATCGTTTAAATTGTTTCGCCAAGATTACCATTTATTAAAGCAGAAAACGGAATATCGAGCGACTGGGGGGTATCAAACGGATAAAGATTTTTTTCACATTCCAGGGCGCGTTCTTCATCTAGACGGCGACCCTGTTTATTTACAAAAATGTTTAAACTTGTATGAACGAATCGGTGTCCCAGTACATGGAGTATATTGTGAGGAAAAAGAGATGCCAGAGAAAATTGGGGCACTTTTAGAGCAAGTTCGACCCGATATTTTAGTTGTTACCGGCCACGATTCTTACTCGAAATCGAAAGGAAAAATAACGGATTTACGGGCATACCGCCATTCGAAATATTTTGTGCAAACAGTGAAAGAGGCACGAAAAAAAATTCCGCATCTTGATCAACTCGTCATTTTTGCGGGCGCGTGTCAATCGCATTTTGAATCGCTCATTCGTGCAGGTGCTAATTTTGCGAGCTCGCCTGCTCGCGTTAATATTCACGCACTAGATCCAGTGTATATTGTGTCAAGAATTAGTTTCACCCCATTTATAGAAACGGTAAATGTGTGGGATGTGTTACGCAATACATTGACAGGGGAAAAAGGATTGGGGGGAGTGGAAACGAAAGGGGTGTTGCGTACAGGGATGCCGTTTCGTTTAATTCAAGAAGAATAACAAGATCGCGACGACCAATAAGAGGCGGGCGATCTTTTCTGTTTTTTATACATAATTTTTGCCATCTAGGGATAGACTATATGCGGAAATGAGAAAAATGTAGAAAAAAACACATTGACACAAAGGAAAGAGCATTGATATAATTTTTTATTTTTGATTTTTTTATTAATATTTGTTATAATCAAAATTAGTGAGGTGGAGAGCGAATGGCAAAAACTTTATCCGATATTAAAAAAGCGTTAGATTCGAATATCGGCAAACGCTTGACATTAAAAGCAAACGGCGGAAGAAGGAAGACGATTGAACGTTGTGGGATTTTGGCAGAAACGTATCCTTCCGTCTTTGTCATTGAGCTCGATCAAACAGAAAATGCGTTCGAGCGCGTATCTTACAGCTATGCAGACGTATTAACAGAAACAGTGCAACTAACGTTTTTCGACGATGATCATATGGCGATGGGGAGGCAGTAGACGTTTGTTTGCTGCTTTTTTTGTTGTGTTTTTTAAAAAACAGCGAATACTAAAGGTGTCGCGGGATTGGAAAGGAGCTGTTTTGTTTGGGACGACGTCGGGGAATCATGTCGGAACGGTTTAAAGAAGAGTTAGCGAAAGAGCTTGGGTTTTACGACGTGGTACAAAGAGAAGGCTGGGGTGCCATCCGTGCGAAAGATGCAGGGAATATGGTGAAACTAGCGATACAACTGGCCGAACACCATTTAGCCAACAAAACGAAAGAATAAATAATGCTCGCGACAGCCGAAGCGTTTTGCTTCGGTTTTTGTTTTCAACAACGAATGTTTCTTGATAATATTAATGATTGGTGCGGTTTTGTGGTAAAATGTTCGTATAAGTTTTGAAGTCGTTAAAGTAGGTGGACAGGTTGAGACTATTGGTAAAAGCTCCGGCAAAAATCAATTTATCGCTAGATGTATTACATAAGCGACCAGACGGATACCACGAAGTCAAAATGGTAATGACGACAATTGACTTGTCGGATCGGGTCGAGTTAGCGCCGCTTGCTAGTGATACGATTCAAATTATATCACATAATCGGTTTGTGCCGGACGATCATCGCAATTTGGCGTATCAAGCCGCCAAATTGTTAAAAGAAACGTTTGGGGTTCGAAAAGGTGTGGCGATCTCGATTACAAAAACGATTCCCGTCGCTGCTGGGTTGGCGGGGGGAAGTAGCGATGCCGCTGCGACATTGCGTGGATTAAATAAGCTTTGGCAACTAGGATTGACGATGGATGAATTAGCGGAACTTGGCGCAAAAATCGGTTCGGATGTGTCGTTTTGTGTGTATGGGGGAACAGCACTTGCGACAGGACGAGGGGAGAAAATTGAGCATCTCCCTGCACCGCCACCTTGCTGGGTTATTTTAGCGAAGCCAACAATAGGGGTTTCCACCGCCGAAGTGTATCGCAACTTAAACTTGCAACGAACTTTTCACCCGGATGTCGATGGAATGGTACAAGCCATTAAAGACCGGGATTACGAACGGATTTGCTCGCTTGTGGGCAATGCGCTTGAAGATGTGACGCTAAACATGCACCCAGAAGTTGCGCACATTAAAGAGCAAATGAAACGGTTTGGCGCAGATGCCGTTTTAATGAGCGGAAGCGGACCGACTGTTTTCGGATTAGTGCAGTATGATTCACGTTTGCACCGTATTTACAACGGACTACGTGGATTTTGTGACCAAGTGTTTGCCGTTCGGTTATTGGGGGAGCGGAATTCATTTGATTAAAAACGTACATTAATGTTATATTTATTTTAAAATATTCGGTTTTTCGGGAGGTCCATGTATGAAGTTAAGGCGCAGTAGCCGCTTAGTCGATATGACGCATTATCTCCTTGAACATCCGCACCAGTTAGTGCCGCTGACATTTTTTGCGGAACGGTATCAATCGGCTAAGTCATCGATTAGCGAAGATTTAGCGATCATTAAGCAAACGTTTGAGCAGCAAGGTGTCGGAACGTTAAAAACGATTTCGGGCGCAGCAGGCGGTGTGCAATATATTCCTAAATTATCGATGGAAGAAGCAAAAGGAACGGTTGCGTATTTATGCGAGCAGCTAGCCAATCCCGATCGGCTATTACCTGGCGGGTACTTGTATATGACGGATATTCTTGGCGATCCGCGCATTATCCATAAAATTGGCCGGCTATATGCGTCGCTGTTTGCCGATCGGGCGATCGATGTGGTCATGACGATTGCTACGAAAGGAATTCCGTTAGCTTATGCTGTTGCCCATTTTTTAAATGTTCCTGTTGTCATCGTTCGCCATGACAATAAAGTGACAGAAGGTTCGATGGTGAGTATTAATTATGTTTCTGGTTCGTCTAAGCGCATTCAAACGATGGTATTGGCGAAACGAAGCTTGGCAGAAGGAACGAACGTGTTAATCGTCGATGATTTTATGAAAGCGGGCGGAACGATCAACGGGATGATTAGCTTATTAAACGAATTTAACGCTCGAGTAGCTGGCATCGGTGTGCTCGTTGAATCCGAAGAGCCGAGTGAACGGCTTGTCGACGAATACATTTCCTTAGTGAAGCTCTCATCTGTTAATATAAAAGAGAAGCAAATTACGATTAACGAAGGAAACTACATGAACTTTATGGAATGAAAGGAGACCTTTACTTATGAAAAAAGTCGAAACAACAAAAGCACCGCAAGCAATTGGCCCTTATTCGCAAGGCATTATTGTCAATAATATGTTTTACAGCTCGGGGCAAATTGCGTTAACGCCAGAAGGAGAAATGGTACAAGGGGATGTAAAAGAGCAAACGCATCAAGTATTTAAAAATTTACAAGCTGTGTTGGAAGCAGCTGGTGCCTCGCTTGATACCGTTGTCAAAACGACCGTGTTTTTAAAAAGCATGGACGATTTTGCGGCGATGAACGAAGTATACGGACAATATTTCAACGAACATAAACCAGCCCGCTCTTGTGTGGCTGTTGCTAAATTGCCGAAAGATGCACTAGTTGAAATCGAAGTCGTTGCGTTAGTGAAATAATGAGTAGCTAACGTATGCTCACCTACTTTTCCCGCGATTTTGACAGAAACCGGTCGTTTTAGATATTTTTTAAAAAAATTTTATAAAAAAAGAAGGAAATACGGGATAAATGTGGAATACCATTAATCAAGTTCTGATATAGGGAAAAGGTGGTGAGCACAATGGAAGTAACTGACGTAAGATTACGCCGCGTGAATACCGAAGGACGTATGAGAGCGATTGCGTCTATTACGTTGGATAATGAATTTGTTGTACATGATATCCGCGTAATTGACGGCAATAACGGCTTGTTTGTCGCTATGCCAAGCAAGCGTACTCCTGACGGGGAATTTCGTGACATCGCGCATCCGATCAATTCCACAACCCGCGGGAAAATTCAAGAGGCTGTATTGGCCGAGTATCACCGCTTAGGTGAGCTTGAAGCAGAACTGGAAGAAGCCGGTGCTTCTTAAATAGAAAAAAGCCTGTCCGACATTGGACAGGCTTTTAATTTTTGACAAAAGAGAATGTTGCCTTGAAATACATAGCTAATTGAGATATATTCAATTATGGATAAAAAGGTAATTGGAGGCCCTATTCATGAAACGATATGCGGTAATATTGGCAGCCGGTCAGGGGACGCGGATGAAATCAAAGCTATATAAAGTGCTACACCCTGTTTGCGGCAAGCCAATGGTTCAGCATGTAGTCGATCAAGTGTTGCAGCTTGGTCTCGAAAAATTGATTACAGTTGTTGGATTTGGTGCCGAACAAGTAAAGGCACAAATCGGCACCAAAAGCGAGTTTGCGTTGCAAGAGGAACAGCTCGGGACAGCACACGCGGTAATGCAAGCAGCTTCGTATTTGCAAGACAAAGATGGGGTAACGTTAGTTGTTTGCGGAGACACTCCTCTTATTACAGCGGAAACGATGGAATCGTTGTTAGAACACCACCTTGCGACAAATGCAAAAGCGACGATTTTAACAGCGATCGCGGAAAATCCAGCTGGATATGGTCGCATCGTTCGGAACGAAGAAGGACACGTTGAAAAAATTGTTGAACATAAAGACGCAACAGAATTAGAGCGAGAGATCAATGAGATTAATACAGGCACATATTGTTTCGACAACCGCTCGTTATTTGAAGCGCTTACAAATGTATCCAACAACAACGTGCAAGGTGAGTATTATTTAACCGATGTCATTGAGATTTTAAAAGCAAAAGGGGCAGTTGTTTCCGCGTATCAAGCTTCTTCGTTTAACGAAACCATCGGCGTCAATGATCGCATTGCGCTTATGCAAGCGGAAAAAATAATGCGCGATCGCATTAATCGCTACCATATGACAAACGGCGTGACGATTATTGCTCCAGAGCATACGTATATATCACCGGAAGCGAAAATTGGACGTGACACGATTATTTATCCAGGCACTATTATTGAAGGAGCAACGGTGATTGGTGAAGACTGCGTCATCGGTCCGCATTCAGAAATTAACAACTGCGTCGTCGGCGATAATACAACGATTCGTCACTCTGTCGCTCATGATAGTGAAATTGGAAATCATGTAACCATCGGCCCGTTTGCTCATATTCGCCCGTCTTCGCAAATCGGTGATGATGTTCGGATTGGCAATTTTGTCGAGATTAAAAAGTCGAGGTTCGGAAAAGGAAGCAAAGCATCACATTTAAGCTATATTGGCGATGCGCAAGTAGGGGAGGACGTAAATTTAGGCTGTGGCTCGATTACCGTAAATTATGATGGGAAAAATAAGTATTTGACAAAAATTGAAGACGGCGCATTTATTGGGTGCAATGCGAATTTAATTGCTCCTGTAACGGTTGGAAAAGGAGCGTATGTAGCAGCCGGCTCTACCATTACCAATGACGTTCCAGACAATGCGTTATCGATTGCCCGCGCCCGTCAAGTGAATAAAGAAAATTATGTCGAACGTCTGAACGTGAAGAAAAAATCCTAATGGAGGTTTGTCATGTCTCAATATGTTGATTCAAGCTTAAAGTTGTTTGCATTGAATTCGAATAAACAGTTATCGGAAGAAATCGCCCAAATTATCGGTGTACAGCTTGGAAAATGTTCGGTATCTAGGTTTAGCGATGGTGAAATTCAAATTAACATCGAAGAGAGCATCCGCGGTGGAGATGTGTTCGTCATCCAATCGACGAGCGCACCTGTGAACGAGCATTTAATGGAACTTCTCATTATGATTGACGCATTGAAGCGTGCTTCTGCCAAGACAATCAACATTGTCATGCCGTATTACGGCTATGCACGCCAAGACCGTAAAGCGCGTTCGCGTGAACCGATCACTGCAAAATTAGTAGCAAATCTTTTAGAAACAGCGGGTGCTTCTCGCGTCATTACACTTGATTTACACGCACCGCAAATTCAAGGATTTTTTGACATTCCAATCGATCATTTAATGGGCGTTCCAATTTTAGCGGACTACTTTAAAAACAAAAACCTCCAAGACATTGTCATCGTATCGCCAGACCACGGCGGAGTAACACGGGCGCGCCGATTGGCAGATCGCCTCAAAGCGCCGATTGCGATCATCGATAAGCGCCGTCCAAAACCAAACGTAGCGGAAGTTATGAATATCGTTGGACAAGTAGAAGGGAAAACTGCTATTCTAATTGATGATATCATCGATACGGCGGGGACGATTACATTAGCAGCGAACGCGTTAGTGGAAAACGGAGCGGCTAATGTGTATGCATGTTGCACGCATCCTGTGTTATCAGGGCCAGCAATCGAACGGATTCAAAACTCGAAAATTAAAGAGTTAGTCGTAACGAATTCCATTGCGCTTCCTGAAGAGAAGAAAATTGATAAAATTGTAGAACTGTCTGTAGCACCTTTAATTGCCGAAGCGATTATTCGCGTTTACGAAAAGCAATCGATTAGCGCGCTATTTGATTAATCCACGATGTTTAAATCTTCTTGTTTTAGGACAAAGTAATCCATAGATTCTAAAACAGGAGGGTGATTCATTCATGGCTGTATTAGAGGCGAAAAAACGAACAGACGGAAAACGCTCTTACATTCGCTCGCTTCGATTAGAAGGAAACATTCCGGGCGTATTGTATGGAAAAAACGTTGAGGGTCATGCAATTTTTGTGAATGCGGCTGATTTTATTAAAACGATTCGTGACGAAGGCCGTAATGCGTTAATTAGGTTAAATGTAGACGGTGAGAGTTTCACGGCTTTACTTCGCGACATTCAAAAAGATCCGCTCCGTAGCGAAATCGTCCATGTCGATTTTCAAGCGGTCGATATGTATACAGAAGTAGAGATTGATGTAAACGTACATTTAATTGGAGATGCCGCTGGTGTGAAAGACGGTGGGGTATTGCAGCAATCGTTGCACCAGCTATCGATTCGCGCATTGCCAGCAAACATTCCGCCTTCCATTGACGTTGATATTTCTCATTTACAAGTTGGCGATACGTTGACGGTTGGCGATATTCAAACTGGTGGAAAATACGAGATTAATCACGAGCCAACGGAAGTCATCGCCTCCATTTTACCGCCGAAACAAGAAGAAGAAATTCATAGTGGCGAGCAACAAGAGGCTGGGCGACCAGAAGCAGAAGAGGGCCGGGAAACAATCCCAGAATCATAATGAAAGCTGTCTTAGAAGGTTGTCTTTCTTCAAGAAAGATGCGATATATAGTTTTGCGAAAGTATTTAGTGCGTATATATGGTAATAAAAGAGAGGTGTCCCGTTGCTTTTGGGACACCATCTTTGTACTATCTAAAAGTGCACACTTTTCGCATATGAATAAAGAGAGGAGAACAACTGTTGAAACTGTTCGTCGGTTTAGGAAATCCAGGAAAAGAGTACGAAGAAACGAGACATAATGTCGGGTTCATGGTCATTGATGAATTGGCAAGACGGTGGAACGTTTCTTATAACCAAGCAAAGTTTCACGGAATTTTCGGTTCGCATATCATTTGTGGAGAGAAAGTTATTTTATGTAAACCGCTGACATATATGAACTTGTCAGGAGAGTGTGTTCGTCCGCTCATTGATTATTTTAAAATAAACATAGAGGATGTCGTTGTTATTTATGACGATTTAGATCTCCCCGTCGGCAAAATTCGTTTACGGACAAAAGGAAGTGCCGGAGGACATAATGGTATTAAATCGCTCATTTACCATTTAGGGACGGAGCAGTTTAAACGAATTCGTGTTGGCATTGGCAGACCGCAAAACGGACAAAAAATAACAGATTATGTTTTAGGGAGATTTCAAGCGGAAGAAGCGCTCGAAATAAAACAAGCCATTCACCGTGCGGCAGACGCTTGCGAAAAATTTGTTGGAGCATCTTTTGTGCAGGTGATGAATGAGTTTAATGCGTGAATAAAACTTTTCCTAATGGTGAAAAATAAATGTATGGAAAGACCCATTAGGAGGTTGCGGAAATGGCCCTGCATTATTATTGCCGACATTGCGGCGTCAAAATCGGGACGCTCGATAGCGTTTCGCTTGATAGCGAACAGTTAGGTTTTCATCATTTAACAGAAGAAGAACGGCTAGAGATGATCGCTTATTTACCAAGCGGCGACATTCAAGTCAAAACGATTTGCGAAGATTGCCAAGAAGCGCTAGAACGGTACCCAGAATGGCATCAATACGAGAAATTTATTCAATAGGGAGCTTTGGGCAAACCAAAGCGTTTTTGCATTTACTGTTTATGAGAGGAGGGGAGTAAGGTGCGCGCACTGCATCATTATTTTGTAGAAAACCAAGATATTCAATTAATTTTGAAAGGTGTGGAAGCTGGATTAAAAGAACAGTTAGTGACCGGGTTGTCCGGTTCGGCGCGGTCGGTGTTTTTATCCTCCATTTACAACGAGATGAACCGACCGCTGCTTGTCGTCGCACATAATTTATTTCAAGCACAAAAAATATACGATGACCTTGTGCAACTACTTGGGACGGAGGAAGTATTCCTTTACCCGGTCAATGAAATGATTGCCGCAGAGATGGCTATCGCCAGCCCGGAGCTAAAGGCGCAGAGGTTAGAAGTAATGAACTATTGGGCAAAACAAAAGAAAGGAATTGTTGTTACTCCGGTTGCCGGTATTCGCCGATTATTGCCGCCAAAATCATTATGGACAGAAAACTTACTGACGATTACCGTTGGGAGCGAACTAGACTTAGAAACATATAAACACCGTCTTGTCCAAATGGGATATAAACGTGCAGCAACTGTGTCGACGCCTGGAGAATTTAGCATTCGCGGCGGCATTATCGATGTGTATCCGTTGACGGCCGAACTTCCGTATCGGATTGAGTTGTTTGATACTGAAGTCGAATCGATTCGGACGTTTACCGTCGATGACCAACGTTCCCAAGCGGAAGTGAACGAGGTGTTAATCGGTCCAGCGGATGAAATGCTCGTATATGGGGAAATATTGCAGCATGGAATTCAACGAATCGAACAAGGGCTTTCTGAAAGCCTTCAAAAACTAAAAGACGAAAAAGCAAAACAACTCTTACTTGAACAATTGTCATTAGAACTGGAACAACTGAAACAAGGGCAACCGATTGAACAGCAATATAAATATGCGTCGCTTTTTTATGAGTGGCCTGCTAGTTTGCTAGATTATATGCCAGAAGACGGATTACTGTTATTGGATGAAGCAAGCCGGATTTATGAATCGTCGGAAAATTTAGATAAAGAAGAGGCGGAATGGTACACAAGTTTATTATCGGCTGGAAAAATCATTCATGATCTCCCAATTTCTCATTCGTTTTCCGACTTATTGCAAACATGCAAAAAGCCGCGTGTTTATTTATCATTATTTTTGCGCCACGTTCCACATACGCATCCGCAAAATATTGTGAGCGTTTCCTGCAAGCAGATGCAACATTTTCATGGTCAGATGGAACTGTTAAAGACGGAATTGGAACGGTGGAAAAAAGCGAAATATGCAGTTGTTTTTTTAGCGCCAAATATAGAACGGATCAAAAAATTGCAAGCTGTTTTAGAAGATTATGAAATAGACGTAGCGCCCGTGCCGGACGGGGCGCCGCTCATGCATGGAAAATTCCAGCTATTGCAAGGCGACTTAAATAGCGGATTTGAACTGCCGCTACAAAAATTAGCAGTCATTACAGAAGAAGAATTGTTCAAAAAACGCGTCAAGAAGCCGATTCGACGGCAAAAGCTATCAAATGCGGAACGAATTAAAAGCTATTCCGAGCTGCAAGTCGGCGATTATGTCGTGCACGTCAATCACGGAATCGGTAAATATTTAGGGATTGAAACGTTAGAAATTAACGGGATTCATAAAGACTATATTCACATTCAATACCAAGGTGGCGATACGCTATACGTTCCAATTGACCAAATTGACCAAGTACAAAAGTATGTCGGCTCAGAAGGAAAAGAACCGAAAATTTATAAGCTTGGCGGAACGGAATGGAAGAAGGTAAAGAAAAAGGTCGAATCATCTGTTCAAGATATTGCTGAAGATTTAATTAAGCTTTATGCCGAGCGGGAAGCAAGTAAAGGATATGCGTTCTCCCCAGATACGGAAATGCAGCGGGAGTTCGAGGCAGCGTTCCCTTACCAAGAAACGGAAGATCAGCTTCGTTCCATTGAAGAAATTAAACGCGACATGGAAAGTGAAAAACCAATGGACCGACTGTTATGCGGCGACGTTGGCTACGGAAAAACAGAAGTAGCATTGCGGGCGGCGTTTAAAGCGATTATGGATGGCAAACAAGTCGCATTTTTAGTACCGACGACGATTTTGGCCCAACAACATTACGAAACTGTTCGGGAGCGTTTTCAAGCATATCCAATCAATGTAGGATTGCTGAATCGTTTTCGTACGAAAAAGCAGCAAAACGAAACGATCAAAGGGTTAAAAGATGGCACGATTGATATGGTCATCGGCACGCATCGGCTTTTATCAAAAGATGTGGCGTTTAAAGACTTAGGATTGCTTATTATTGACGAAGAACAGCGATTTGGCGTCAGCCATAAAGAAAAAATTAAGCAATTAAAAGCCAACATTGATGTTTTGACATTAACGGCAACACCGATTCCAAGAACGTTGCATATGTCAATGATTGGTGTCCGTGACTTATCAATCATTGAAACGCCGCCGGAAAACCGCTTTCCAGTACAAACGTATGTAATGGAATATACTCCGGAGTTAGTCCGTGAAGCCATTGAACGCGAATTAGCACGGGATGGGCAAGTGTTTGTCCTCTACAACCGCATTGAGGATATTGACGTCAAAGCGGAAGAAATCGCTGCTCTCGTTCCAGATGCACGCGTCACATACGCCCACGGACGAATGACGGAAACCGAGCTCGAAAACGTCATCCTCGCGTTTTTAGAAGGGCAATATGATGTGCTTGTGACGACAACGATTATCGAAACGGGTGTCGACATCCCGAACGTCAACACGTTAATCGTGTATGACGCTGACAGGATGGGACTGTCGCAGCTTTATCAGCTGCGTGGACGTGTCGGACGGTCAAATCGTGTAGCGTATGCGTACTTTACGTATCGAAAAGACAAAGTATTAAATGAAGTAGCCGAAAAGCGTCTACAAGCGATTAAAGAGTTTACGGAGCTTGGGTCTGGGTTTAAAATTGCGATGCGCGATTTATCGATTCGCGGAGCGGGCAATATATTAGGAGCAGAGCAACACGGTTTTATCGATTCCGTTGGTTTTGATTTATATTCGCAAATGTTAAAAGATGCGATCGAAAAACGAAGAGGCATTCCGCAAACGGAAAAAGCGGCAGACGTTGAAATTGATATCGAAGTAGATGCCTACATTCCCGATACGTATATTCATGACGAACTACAAAAAATTAATATGTATAAGCGCTTTAAAGCAGTTAACACACTAGAAGAACTAGAAGAACTACGCGACGAAATGCTCGACCGGTTTGGTGAATATCCGGATGAAGTCGATTATTTGTTCCAAATTGCGGAAATGAAAGTATATGCGAAACAAAACGGTGTACAATCGATTAAGCAGCATAAGCAGCAAATTGATATTTTATTTACCGAACAAGCATCAAAAGAAGTGCAAATTCAGCAGTTATCAAAAATTGGAAATCGTTACGGTCGCGTGTTCGGATTTGGCATGGAAGGAGAAAAATTTAAAATCGTCCTTCACGTGAAAGGCATGAAACCACAAGAATGGCTTGTCATTTTATACGAAACGTTAAAAGCGCTGGATGTTGAGAAAAATGAAAAGTCCGTTACTGCATAAGTTTATCGTTTGAAAAAATGGTCCATAATGAATGGTGGGGAATTTTATCTAAATTTGCAAAAATCACTTTCATCATGTATAGAAGTTGGTTTGTGAAGGATACTAATTTCAACAATGGTGGATTCTTCAACGAAGAATTCATCGATGTATTTAATCTTTATGATGAAAGTGAGGCATCAATAGATGAAAGCAACAGGTATTGTTCGTCGAATTGATGATTTAGGAAGGGTTGTTATCCCGAAAGAAATTCGGAGAACGTTGCGTATCCGCGAAGGAGACCCACTGGAGATTTTTGTTGATCGTGACGGAGAAGTCATTTTAAAGAAATATTCGCCAATTAGTGAATTAGGGGATTTTGCAAAAGAGTATGCGGAAGCGTTGTTTGACAGTTTAGGGCATGCAGTATTAATTTGTGACCGTGACACGTTTATTGCGGTTGCAGGGGTATCGAAAAAAGAATTTCTTAATAAAAGTGTCAGCTCCTTGCTTGAAAAAGTGATGGATGAACGTCAGCCGGTGCTCCGTACCGAAGAAGGGGAAGCAGAAATGGTGGATGGTCATACGGAGCAGTGGAAATCGTATACCATTGCCCCGATTATTGCAAACGGCGACCCAATTGGAGCGGTCGTCATTCTATCAAAAGACAAAACGATTGGAGAAGTGGAGCATAAAGCGGTTGAAACTGCTGCCAGCTTTTTAGCACGGCAAATGGAACAATAAAATGACGCAGCGTCTTCCAACAGCTAACCCGTAAGACAGCTTCTATGCTGTCTTTTTCTTTTGCGGTATAATGGCAAAGGGCTATGATGAATAGGGAAGGTGAAGCTAGATGGAGCGGCCGCGGATGTTGAAGCTGTGGCACGGAACGATTGTGTTAGCTGTTGCTGCGTTGATAACAAAAATATTAAGTGTATTTTATCGCATTCCATATCAGAATATTGTTGGGGATGTGGGGTTTTATATTTATCAGCAAGTGTACCCAATTTATGCGGTAATGATGGCGCTAGCAACGTCTGGTTACCCAGTCGTCATTTCCAAACTTATTGCGGAGCGAGTAGAGGAAAATGATGAACAAGGTGTTTTCGATGTGTTACGGACATCTTTTTTCGTGTTAAGCGCAATCGGTATGTTTTTCTTTTTTTCGCTTTACATTGGGGGAGGGAAGCTGGCGAAATGGATGGGGGACGAGCAATTAACTTCGCTCCTTCAAGTCGTCGCCTTTTCTTTTTTGCTCTTTCCGTTTTTGGCGGTATTGCGCGGTTATTTTCAAGGGAGAAATAATATGGTTCCAACAGCTATTTCTCAAGTAGTCGAGCAGTCTGTTCGCGTGGCAACCATTATTGGTTTTTCATACATCCTTCTGCGAAAAGGTCATACGTTGTATGAAGCAGGTGCAGGCGCGATTTTTGGTTCGGTCACGGGAGGATTTGCCGCTCTGTTTGTGTTAACAGCTTATTGGCTAAAAAGCGGTATGCGCCAACAAAGAAAAGGGGTTGAGAAACGGCTTGTACGTTATTTATTGGTGCAAGGATTAATTGTTTGTGTAGCGAATATGGTGTTGACGTTAACGCAATTGGTCGATGCCCTCACTTTACTATCTTTGCTTAAAGAGAGTGGCGTAAGCGAGCGAGCTGCTCAAGCATTAAAAGGAGTGTACGACCGTGGGCAACCGCTTATTCAGCTCGGAACGGTCGTGGCGACGTCCTTTTCGTTTACGCTCGTTCCACTCATTGCTGGGGCGAAAAAGCGCGGGGAGCAGACATTTATTTTGGAAAAAACGCGTCTGTCTGTTCGAGTGGGGATGGTTGTTGGGATGGGGGCTACATTTGGTCTTGCTGCATTAATTCGCCCGACGAATGTCATGCTTTTTGAAAACGATGCAGGGTCATCGTCGCTTGCCGTGCTAGTACTCTCAATTTTTTTTACGACGATGTCTCTTACGATGTCGGCTATCTTGCAAGGCATCGGTTCTGAATGGGGAGCAGTGCTTAGTGTCGGGATTGCTGTTAGCTGCAAATGGATAGGCAATGTTTTATTTGTTCCTTTTTTTGGTATAAATGGCGCAGCAGTTGCTACACTCGTTTCGTATATGGGGATGGCGCTTTTTTTGTACCGAATGCTAGTACGAACCATAGGGGTAAAGCCCGTTTACAAGAAAGAAATTTATTGGACATTGCGTGCCGCACTAGTTATGGTGGTGGTACTTACACTGTATATATGGGTCACCAAACAATGGGGAGAAAGCCGTTTTGGTGCGGCATGTCAAGCACTATCTGGCGTGCTGCTTGGCGGCGTTGTTTATATTATAATGGTGTTTAAAGAAAAACTTTTCTCACCGCATGAAGTTGCTTTTTTTCCGTTTGGAGAAAAATTGCGCATATTTCTTCTGAAAATGGGTGATAAACGATGAATACCGTTTTTATTTTAGGATTAGGAGCAGGAGATGTTGACCAATTGCCGCTCGGTGTGTACCGAAAATTAAAAGATGCGTCGCCGCTTTTTTTACGTACACAAGAACATCCGGCGGTGCAGATGCTTGTAGAAGAAGGAATTTCGTTTACGTCGTTCGATTATGTGTACGAGCAGTTTGCCACGTTTGAACAAGTGTATGAAGCAATCGTTGAGACGTTGTTAGAACACGTTCGGGCAGGGGATGTATTTTATGCTGTTCCAGGACATCCGCTTGTAGCAGAAAAGACGGTTCAGCTTTTATTAGAGGCGGAAAAACAAGGACGCTGCCGAGTGAAAATAGAAGGAGGGCAAAGCTTTCTCGACGCGTTATTTACGGCATTACGCATTGACCCGGTCGAAGGGTTTCAACTCGTTGATGCAACCTCTTTTCGGAGAGAAGATTGGCAACCGACCAATCATCTTATTTTTTGCCAGGTGTACGACGCATTTATCGCTTCAGACGTGAAGCTTTCTTTGATGGAGCAACTTCCGGACGATTATCCCGTATATATTGTGACTGCTGCGGGGAGTGCAGAAGAAAAAATCGTAGAAATTCCGTTATATGAGTTGGATCGTGTAACAACGCTCAATAATTTAACGAGCGTCTATGTACCGCCGGTGAAGGACGAAGCGATGCTATATCATCGGTTTGACACACTCCGCCGCGTCATTGCTACATTGCGTGGGCCAAACGGCTGTCCATGGGATCGAAAACAAACGCATGAATCGTTGAAAAAATATTTGTTAGAAGAAACATATGAGCTGTTTGAAGCAATTGACGAACAAGACGACGACAACATCATCGAAGAGCTTGGTGATGTGTTGTTGCAAGTAATGTTGCATGCGCAAATAGGCGAGGATGACGGTATTTTTTCAATTGACGACGTGATTAAAGCAATTACAGAAAAAATGATTCACCGTCACCCACATGTTTTTGGGGATGTTTCGGTACAAGACGCTGACGAAGTCGTGCAAAATTGGCAACGTTTGAAAGAAAAAGAGAAAAAAGAGCGGGCCGTTTCTTTATTAGACGATGTTCCAAAAAGCTTGCCGAATTTGTTAAAAGCGTACGAATTTCAAGCGAAAGCAGCGAAAGTTGGCTTTGACTGGGACGATGTTCGTCCGATGTGGGACAAAGTCAAGGAAGAAATGAACGAATTTCAGCGTGAACACTCTTCACAAAAGCGGCTTGAAGAGTTCGGCGATATTTTATTTGCGCTTGTCAACGTTGCTCGTTATTACAACATCAATCCAGAAGAAGCGTTGCATCGAACGAATACAAAATTTTATCGCCGGTTTTCATATATGGAGGAACAAGTGAAAAACCGCGGACTTCGCATGGAAGAACTGTCGCTTGAACAGCTTGATTACTTTTGGGAAGAAGCAAAAAAGAAAGGAAGATAAAGATGCGGTTGGATAAGTTTTTAAAAGTATCGCGCTTAATTAAACGTCGAACGTTAGCAAAAGAAGTGTCAGACCAAGGGCGGATTTCGATTAACGGCGTGACTGCTAAAGCAAGCTCTACCGTGAAAATTGGCGATGAAGTGACGATTCGATTCGGAGAGAAAAAAGTAACGGTTAAAATCATCGATTTAAAAGAAACAACGAAAAAAGAAGAAGCAGCTACCCTCTACGAGATCATCAAAGAAGAGCGTCTGTCGATGGAAAATGGGCAAGCATAGCTTGTTCTAAACTGTCCCTCGCATTCATACATATACAAACAGAAAGGATGAATGCGAGGGATGAAAAATGAACCAATATGAAGGAAAAGGATCTGTTCAGGAGCATGACGTCATCATGCGCGGGAGACGGACGTTAGATATTACTGGTGTAAAACAAGTTGAAAGTTTTGACAGCGAAGAATTTCTGTTAGAAACGGTTATGGGTTTTTTGTCGATTCGCGGTCAAAATTTGCAAATGAAAAACTTAGACGTCGATAAAGGAATCGTATCGATTAAAGGGAAAATTTTTGACCTTATCTATTTAGACGAGCATCATCAGGAGAAAGCTAAAGGGTTCTTTAGCAAGTTGTTCAAATGAGCTTAACGACTCAGCTCGAAACGATGCTTGCGATGATTGGGATGGGCGGTTGGCTTGGTATTGCGCTCGATACGTACAACCGGTTTTTAGAACGCTCGAAGCGGAGCCGTTTCATCGTCTTTTTTCACGACCTTTTCTTTTGGGTGTTGCAAGCGTTATTCATTTTTTACGTATTGTTACTTACGAATGACGGAGAGCTACGAGTATACATTTTTTTAGCGCTATTATGCGGCTATGCGGCGTATCAAAGTTTATTTCGCCATATGTACTTAAAGCTGCTTGAAATGATTATTCGCTGCTGTATTGCACTATATCGTTTTTTCCTTCGGACATGCTACTATGTCATTGTTCAGCCGCTTCGGCTGTTTTTGCAGCTATTTTTATGGACAGCGCTACTTATTTGGAAAATCGTTTTATTTTTCATAAGAGCACTTTTTCGTTTCATCGTTTTTTTTCTATTGCCGTTTCGGGCAGTTGGAAAATGGCTTTGGTCGATGATTCCATTGAAATGGCGAGAGCCATTAGAAAAATTTTTGCGTGTATTGGCAGGATTTATAGAAAAAGCGAAGAATAGGATGTTAAGATGGAGAATGAAATGGAGAAAGTAAGAGTGGAGGGGGAGGAAAATGAGTGCTTTACAGCAAAAGAAAGTAACGAAACTTCCGTCTTCGTACATGTCGGCGCATGAACAGCAAGAAAAGAAAACAGCGAAAAGAAAGCGTGTCGCCATTATTCGCTTCACGTTTTTTGGTGTGTTGCTAAGTACATTAGCGGCGCTCTTTTTATATGTGATCCACTCTCAGTCTGTTAACATGGAAGCGAAAGTGCGCGAGCAGAAGCGCCTTGAACAGCGGCTTGAATCGTTAGAAAAGAAACAAAAACGGCTTGAACAAGAAATTAAAAAGCTGCATGACGACGAATATATCGCTGAATTAGCACGAAAAAAATACTATTTGTCAAAAGAAGGCGAAATCATTTTTGCCGTACCTGGCAAATAAGTGGCGATGCGTGTAGGCGTATGGCTTATTGACACTTGTTTTTTCTATTCGTTATAATAAAGAAAACGATTTTGATTTTTTAAGGAGGAGCACTTTTTTTATGTCGATTGAAGTAGGCAGCAAGTTACAAGGCAAAGTAACAGGCATTACAAAATTCGGAGCATTTGTGGAGCTGCCAGAAGGCGTAACGGGGTTAGTGCATATTAGTGAAGTAGCCGATAATTATGTGAAAGACATTAACGACCATTTGAAAATCGGCGATGTCGTCGAGGTGCGCGTAATCAATGTAGAGAAAGACGGAAAAATCGGGTTATCGATTAAAAAAGCAAAAGAGTCTCAGCCTTCACAGCGTCCGCGTACAAAAACAAATGATCGGGTTGCAAAGGAAAGTTTTGAACAAAAAATTAGCCGCTTTTTAAAAGAAAGTGAAGACCGATTGGCGTCATTGAAGCGTCATACGGAATCGAAGCGGGGAGGTCGTGGCGCGCGACGCGGATAACTTGCTGCTGAACGATAAGAACATGATAATAAAAGCATCCACGGGTTGGATGCTTTTTATATGAAAAAGTGTTGACAAAAAACCAAACAAATATTATCATATTAATTGTCTGTATGGCGGCGTAGCTCAGCTGGCTAGAGCGTACGGTTCATACCCGTGAGGTCGGGGGTTCGATTCCCTCCGCCGCTATAAAACATGAAATCAAGTGGCCCGTTGGTCAAGTGGTTAAGACACCGCCCTTTCACGGCGGTAACACGGGTTCGAATCCCGTACGGGTCATCGTAAAAGGATGTTTCCTATTTGGAATCATCCTTTTTTATTTTTTCGACATATTTGTATAACAATGGCACATAACCGAAAAAATCGTCGAACACTTTTTTATATCGCCTTCCTATTTTGACAAATTTCTGATAATTCAAACGATATAATAGAGTCAATAGAAAAGCAAAGGAGTGGAGATCGGAAATGCAAAGAATAGAAAGACGTGTGGGAACTCAAATTTCAGAAGTGCCGTTAAATGAAACGCCGGCTGTTTTTTCGCGTTGGACAAGGCATTTGAAAGTGAGGCTAGGACATCTGTTTATCCAGAAAGGGTTTATTTTGTTAATCATCGGATTTTTGCTTGG
Organism: Anoxybacillus amylolyticus; assembly: GCF_001634285.1. GTDB lineage: Bacteria > Bacillota > Bacilli > Bacillales > Anoxybacillaceae > Anoxybacteroides > Anoxybacteroides amylolyticum. The sequence goes on along the minus strand of NZ_CP015438.1, from coordinate 117,478 downwards.
ACGAGCTCTTATTTTAGCGAAACTAATTCCGTTTGCACTTCCGTTTTTTGTATCGGTCTATACGTTGCGTCGAGAGAAAGCTGGGCTGGCGTTTATTGCGTTAGTTGCTGGGGCATTAACGATATCGTTTGAATCATCGTTTTTTGTGTTTGTAGCGATGTTTAGCTTTCTATTATTACATCAAGTCGGAAGAAAATTTTGGGGCGATCTGTTAAAAATAGCACCTTTTGTTGTATTTTGTCTATCGTTTTCTACAAAATTAGCGGTTGTTTATTTATGGAACGGTCCGCCAACGACGTATGAGAGTGTCATGGCACTCATTGAGGCAGGGCTTAGTTTTGTTCTTACCCTTATTTTTCTGCAAAGCATCCCTCTATTAGCTGCACAAAAATATAAGCACACATTGCGAGCAGAAGAAATTGTTTCACTCGTTATTTTGCTCGCTTCGATGTTAACGGGAACGATTGGGTGGGAAGTATCTCAACTGTCGCTCGAACATATATTATCGCGCTACCTTGTCCTTCTCTTTGCATTTGTCGCTGGAACAACTATTGGCTCGACGGTAGGAGTAGTCACAGGGCTTATTTTGAGTTTAGCTAACATCGATAATTTGTATCAAATGAGCTTACTAGCGTTCGCAGGGCTTTTAGGTGGTCTGTTAAAAGAAGGAAAGAAAATCGGTGCGTCGCTCGGACTGTTAGTAGCCACCTTGCTGATTGGTTTGTACGGAAGCGGAAAGACAGAAGCACTTCCAACAATTGTCGAATCTTGCTTGGCATCTATCTTGTTTCTCCTTACGCCACGGACATGGACGGAAACGGTAGCGAAATATATCCCAGGAACAATAGAATATGCGAACGAACAACAACAATACATGCGGAAAATTCGCGATGTGACGGCGCAACGTGTTTCCCAGTTTTCCCTCGTTTTCCAAGCGCTTGCGAACAGTTTTTCAACCGAGCGCTTTTTAGGGGAGGAACAGGAGGAAAGGGAGATTGACTACTTTCTTGGCGATGTGACGGAAAAAACGTGCCAAACGTGTTTTAAAAAAGAACAATGTTGGGCGCAGCAGTTTGATAAAACATATGAGTATATGAAGCAAATGATGTTAGAAGCGGATGCAGGGACGTTACTACAAAACCATTCCTTATTGCGCGAATGGAATCGGTATTGCGCAAAAGGAAAAAAAGTAATCGCCACGATGGAAAAAGAGGTGGCCAATTATCAAGCAAATAAAAAGTTGCGTCGGCAAATTCGTGAGAGTCGGAAGTTAGTCGCTGAACAACTACTTGGCGTTTCACAGGTGATGGAGGATTTCGCGCAAGAAATTCAACGTGAACAAGAAAATCATTATTTGCAAGAAGAGCAAATTTTCCATGCATTGCAAGAGTTTGGGATTGAGATTGGTCACGTCGATATTTACAGTTTGGAAAAAGGGAACGTTGATATTGAAATGAGCATTCCGTATTGCGAAGGACGAGGAGAATGTGAAAAGCTTATAGCCCCGATGCTTTCTGATATTTTGGACGAAACGATTGTCGTCAAACGGGAAGAATGCTCTGCTTATCCAAACGGGTATTGCCGTGTTGCATTTGGTTCAACGAAAGCGTTTGTCGTGGAAACAGGAGTTGCTTTTGCTGCGAAAGGGGGAGGATTTGTATCGGGTGATAGCTATTCGCTCATTGAGCTTGGCACAGGAAAATACGCCATTGCCATCAGTGATGGGATGGGAAATGGGGAAAGGGCGTATTACGAAAGCAATGAAACGTTAAAGTTGTTGCAAAAAATTTTACAAACCGGCATTGATGAAACAATCGCGATTAAGTCTATTAACTCGATTCTTTCGTTGCGTACGACAGACGAAGTATTTTCTACCCTAGATTTGGCAATGATTGATTTGCAAAATGGGTCGACGAAATTTTTAAAAATCGGTTCAAGCCCTAGCTTTATTAAGCGAGGAAATCATGTCATAAAAGTGGAGTCAAGCAACTTGCCGATTGGCATTATTAAAGAAGCTGAATTTGAAATAGTCAATGAACAACTAAAGTCTGGCGATTTGTTGATTATGATGAGCGATGGGATTTTTGAAGGGCCGTTAGTGGAAAATCATGAAGCATGGATGAAACGGAAAATAAAAGAACTAAAAACGACTGATCCGCAAGCAGTAGCCGATGTTATTATGGAGGAGGTAATTCGTGCGAGTTCTGGAAGAATCGAAGACGACATGACGATTGTCGTCGCAAAAATTAAACATAATACGCCAAAGTGGGCAACCATTCCAGCGTATATGTATACGAAAAAGGCGCAATAAGTATAAAATACTTCCATTCCGGCAATGATGAGAATACTACAAGTGAGGAGGGAATGGAAGGTGCGGAAAGGAACGATACGGCAAATTTTATTAATTACGGACGGTTGTTCTAACCACGGAGAAGACCCAATCGCTATGGCAGCGCTCGCAAAAGAACAAGGAATTACAGTGAACGTGATTGGGGTACTTGACCAAGACGTGATGGACGAAAATGGACTTCGAGAAGTCGAAGGAATTGCGATGGCTGGTGGGGGCATAAGCCAGGTAGTGTATGCAAAACAGTTATCGCAAACGGTGCAAATGGTGACACGCAAAGCGATGACACAGACGTTACAAGGGGTGGTTAATCGGGAGTTAAAGCAAATTTTAGGATCAAATATTTCAATGGAAGATTTACCGCCAGAAAAGCGCGGCGAAGTGATGGAAATTGTCGATGAGCTCGGTGAAACGGTGGAGTTGGAAGTTTTAATATTAATAGATACGAGCGGAAGCATGAAAACAAAGTTGCCGACGGTAAAAGAAGCGCTGTTTGATTTATCGCTTAGCTTAAATGCTCGCATGGGCGACAATCTCTTCTCCGTATTTGTATTTCCGGGGAAACAAGAAGACGTGGAAAAAATATTAGATTGGACACCGAAGCTTGAGACGCTTTCGTCGGTGTTTCCTAAACTAACATCTGGTGGGCTTACGCCAACGGGGCCGGCTCTGCGCCAGGCGGTCAGCCATTTTCGGAAAAAACGTTCGTTAAGGAGCTTGATTGGGCGTGATGAATCCTATTTTGAAGAATCGTCTATGTAAACTACCGGCTAGTACAGTGATCGTTGGAAAATGGCACAAGCAGGCGTATAAAATCGTCAAACCGCTCGGCAACGGAGCAAATGGAGCTGTTTATTTAGCAGAAAGTAAGAAAGGACTTGTCGCGATAAAGGTAAGCGACAACAGCACAACGATTACGTCTGAAGTAAATGTATTAAAACGATTTTCCAAGGTCCAAGGAGCCGCCCTTGGACCTTCTTTGTTAGATATGGATGACTGGTACGACCAAAAGATAAACCGAACGATTCCATTTTATGTGATGGAGTATATAAAGGGGGAAGATTTTTTTTCTTTTATTCGAAAACGCGGGAAAGAATGGCTCGTTATTTTAGTGCTTCAACTATTATCTGCGTTGGAGCAGCTTCATGAGGAAGGATGGGTATTTGGAGATTTAAAGCCAGAAAATGTTTTAGTGGCGGGCAATCCACCAACTATCCGATTGCTTGATGTTGGAGGCACAACGCTGCAAGGACGAGCTGTCAAAGAATTTACTGAATTTTATGATCGAGGTTATTGGGGACTAGGCTCGCGCAAAGCAGACCCTGCTTACGATTTGTTTGCCGTGGCAATGATGATGATTCATGCTTGTTATCCGACTAAATTCGAACGAAAAGAAAATGGCCGAAAGCAGCTATTTACGATGATTCAAGCGGATGCTACGTTACGAAAATATCAGCACGTATTGATGAAGGCTATTGACGGAATGTATGTTCGAGCGATGGACATGAAGCGAGAACTGGTAGCTGCCATTCACCACGATGTGCCGATGACGGGTGCGAAACAATCACCATCGCGAAAACAGCATCGTAGGAAAAAAAGAAGCGGCATTATGGAAACAGCCTTTATTGTTGTGACACTATTATGTATGTACGCCTTGTATTTATATGGACAAATTCTTTAAATCCGAACTTCTTTTTTGAGAAAATATTTTATTAATGATACGATTAATAATATAAACCATTCGTTAAAGAGGTTTTGGCGATATGCGCTCAACCGTTTGCTCGTTTATCAAAAAACATCAGCTATTGATACCGAATACAACTGTTGTTGTCGGTGTTTCTGGTGGTCCAGATTCCCTTGCGTTACTTCATTTTTTTTATACCATTCAAAAAGAATGGAACCTTACTCTTATTGCTGCCCATGTCGACCATATGTTTCGCGGTCGACAATCGGAAGAAGAGATGCATTTTGTGAAACATTTTTGCGACCAACTCGGTATTATATGTGAGGCAAAACAAATCGACGTCCCTGCTTTTCAACGTCAGACGAAAATGGGGGCGCAAGAAGCGGCACGCGAATGCCGCTACCGCTTCTTTCAAGAAGTAATGGAAAAGCACGCTGCTTCCTTTTTGACGTTAGCACATCACGGCGATGACCAGATCGAAACGATTTTAATGCGGATTGTCCGAGGCAGTAGCAAAAAAGGCTATGCAGGTATTCCGTATAAGCGCCCGTTTCACCGAGGATATATCATTCGCCCGTTTTTGTGCGTTAGCCGTGCAGAAATTGAAATGTATTGCCAAAAGCATTGCCTTCAACCACGCTATGATGCCAGCAATGAAAAAGACAATTACACGCGGAATCGGTTTCGTCATATCGTGCTTCCTTTTCTAAAAAAAGAAAACCCGCGTGTCCATGAACGTTTCCAGCATTATAGTGAAATGGTGCTAGAAGACGAAGCGTTTTTAGAGGAATTAACGTATGAAGCGATGAATAACGTAATGGAAACAACGCCTAGAGAAGTTAGGTTGCATATTCGTCCATTTCAAGCAATGCCAAAGCCTTTACAAAGAAGAGGGATTCAACTAATATTGAACTATCTCTATGACGGCATTCCTTCTTCTTTGTCCTTCATACATATAAGTAGCACCTTAGCTTTGTTGACGAATAATCATCCTTCTGGTCGGTTAGATTTTCCAGATGGCTTAAAAATCATTCGCGCGTACGATGTTTGTTATTTTACATTTCAGGAAAAAAAAGCTGATGATTATGTATTGGATGTATCCGTTCCAGCAACGATTTATTTGCCTAATGGACATGTAATTGTAAGTGAGTTTCGGGAACACTATCCGGAGGAGGCAAAAAGGGCTGATGTTTTCGTCGTTTCTCTAGAAACGATTACTTTCCCGTTGCGTGTGCGAACGAGACGTACTGGGGACCGAATGACCGTGAAAGGGATGGACGGGACGAAGAAGCTGAAGGAAATTTTTATCGAACATAAAATCCCGTTACATGATCGAAACATGTGGCCGGTGGTGGAAGATGGGCAAGGGAGGATTTTATGGCTACCAAAGCTAAAAAAATCTGCTTTTGAAGCAACAGATATTACAAAAACCTGCTATCTTGTATTACACTATAAAGAGCAATGAACATCTAGGAGGAAATGAAAATGGGGATGAATCAAGATATTGAAAAAATTTTAGTCACACAAGAGCAAATTCAAGAAAAAGTGAAAGAACTGGGCAAAGCGTTGACAGAAGAGTATGAAGGGCGTTTTCCGTTGGCTGTCGGGGTGTTAAAAGGGGCAATGCCGTTTATGGCGGACTTATTAAAACATGTAGATACATATTTAGAAATGGATTTTATGGATGTATCAAGCTATGGAAACGCAACTGTTTCATCAGGAGAAGTCAAAATTTTAAAAGACTTAAATACCTCTGTCGAAGGACGTGACATTTTAATTATTGAAGATATTATCGATAGCGGGCTAACGTTAAGTTATTTAGTCGATTTGTTCCGGTATCGAAAAGCAAAAACGATTAAAATTGTCACGCTGTTAGATAAACCGTCTGGCCGTAAAGCAACTATTGAAGCGGATTACGTCGGATTTATCGTTCCGGATGAGTTCGTTGTAGGATATGGACTAGATTATTGCGAAAAATACCGAAATCTTCCTTACATCGGTGTGTTAAAGCCAGAAGTATACAGCAAATAAAACAATCCGTCCGTATGGCGAATTGTTTGTATAGGAATGATTTTCTATGATACTATTGAGTATAGTTTGTTTCATATGGGAGGAGGCAAGAAATGAATCGGATCTTCCGTAATACGATTTTTTATTTACTGATTTTTCTCGTCGTCATAGGAGTTGTCAGTTTCTTTAATGGAACGAACCAACGGACGGAACCGATGACGTACGATGCTTTTATCACACATCTTGAAAACGGTGATGTAAAGTCGTTTTCGATGAAGCCGGAACGCGGCGTATATGAAATTCGCGGGCAGTTGAAAACATATGCCGAAGGACAATATTTTTCGACGTATGTCATGAACAGTGATCCGATTTTAAACCGGATTGATGCAGCCGCCAAACGGACAAAAGTGGAAGTAATGCCAGCAGATGAAACGAGTGGCTGGGTGACGTTTTTCACTTCCATTATCCCGTTTGTCATTATTTTCATTTTGTTCTTCTTCTTGCTAAACCAAGCGCAAGGCGGTGGTAGCCGGGTGATGAATTTCGGCAAAAGTCGTGCAAGGTTATATAGCGAGGATAAGAAAAAAGTTCGTTTCCGCGATGTCGCTGGAGCGGATGAAGAGAAACAAGAACTTGTGGAAATCGTTGAGTTTTTGAAAGACCCACGCAAATTTGTCGAACTTGGTGCACGCATTCCAAAAGGCGTTCTGCTCGTTGGACCTCCAGGAACAGGGAAAACATTATTAGCAAGGGCGGTCGCTGGAGAGGCGGGCGTACCGTTTTTCTCGATTAGCGGTTCGGACTTTGTGGAAATGTTTGTCGGGGTCGGGGCATCGCGTGTCCGGGACTTGTTCGAGACAGCGAAGAAAAATGCACCTTGTATCATTTTCATCGACGAAATTGACGCGGTCGGTCGTCAACGTGGCGCCGGACTTGGCGGCGGTCATGACGAGCGCGAGCAGACGCTCAACCAATTGCTTGTTGAGATGGATGGGTTTAGTGGCAATGAAGGGATCATTATTATCGCAGCAACAAACCGCCCAGACATTTTAGACCCAGCATTGTTGCGCCCAGGGCGCTTTGACCGGCAAATTACGGTCGATCGTCCAGACGTCAAAGGTCGCGAGGCGGTACTTCGCGTACATGCTCGCAACAAGCCGCTTGACGAGTCGGTTGACTTAAAAGCAATAGCTATGCGCACGCCAGGTTTCTCTGGTGCAGATTTAGAAAACTTATTGAACGAAGCAGCGCTCGTTGCTGCGCGGCAAAATAAAAAGAAAATTGATATGAGCGACATTGACGAGGCGACAGACCGCGTCATCGCTGGACCAGCGAAAAAGAGTCGCGTCATCTCCGAAAAAGAGCGCCGCATTGTCGCGTATCATGAGGCAGGTCATACCGTTATTGGCATGGTGTTAGCCGATGCGGAAATGGTGCATAAAGTAACTATCGTTCCACGCGGTCAAGCAGGTGGGTATGCGGTAATGTTGCCGAAAGAAGACCGCTATTTTATGACCAAACCGGAGTTGCTAGATAAAATCGTGGGCTTACTAGGTGGTCGTGTCGCTGAAGAAATTGTCTTCAACGAAGTCAGCACCGGGGCGCATAACGACTTTCAGCGCGCCACAAACATCGCTCGCCGGATGGTAACCGAGTTTGGAATGAGTGAAAAGTTAGGTCCATTACAATTCGGTCAGTCGCACGGACAAGTATTTTTAGGCCGCGACTTGCATAACGAACAAAACTACAGCGATCAAATCGCTTATGAAATTGATTTAGAAATTCAGCGCATTATTAAAGAGTGTTACGAAAAGGCACGGAAAATTTTAACGGAAAACCGTGATAAGCTAGAGCTAATTGCGAAAACATTGCTTGAAGTAGAAACGTTAGATGCAGAACAAATTAAGCATTTGTTTGAGCACGGAACATTGCCAGACCGAAACGGAAAACAAGAAGATGTAAAAGTAAATATCCAATCCAAGAAAGAAGAATGAGATGTCTCTTTAAGGGACATCTTTTTTTTACCGTTTTCTCCTCTTATGGTATGATGAAAAAAAGTAAGCATTTGTGAGAAGTGGGGATGAAGCGATGATTTTTGTACTAGACGTCGGCAATACGAATACGGTATTAGGTGTGTATGACGGGGATGAACTAAAACATCATTGGCGCATTGAAACAAGCCGGGGGAAAACAGAAGATGAGTATGGTATGGTGATTAAAGCACTGCTGAATCACGTCGGTCTTCATTTTTCGGATATTGACGGCATTATTATTTCTTCGGTCGTTCCACCGATTATGTTCGCTTTAGAACGGATGTGTCTAAAGTATTTCCACACTAAGCCGTTAATTGTCGGCCCAGGGATTAAAACAGGGTTAAACATTAAATACGACAATCCGAAAGAAGTCGGGGCGGACCGTATTGTCAACGCTGTTGCGGGTATTCATCTATACGGGAGTCCGTTAATTATTGTCGATTTTGGTACTGCTACGACGTATTGTTATATTAACGAACATAAACAATACATGGGGGGAGCTATTGCACCTGGGATTACGATTTCGACGGAAGCACTTTATTCGCGTGCCGCGAAATTGCCACGTATTGAAATTGCCCGCCCAGACGATATCATCGGAAAAAATACAGTCAGTGCGATGCAAGCTGGCATCGTATACGGATATGTCGGACAAGTGGAAGGGATTGTATCGCGGATGAAAGAAAAAAGTCCTGTTCCGCCGAAAGTCGTTGCCACAGGGGGATTGGCTCCTCTAATCGCTCACGAGTCGAGCGTCATCGATATTGTTGATCCATTTTTAACGTTGAAAGGCTTGCATTTTTTGTACATGAAAAACGTAGACAAAAAATAGAAAAAGGGGAGCATGTGATGTCAGACTACTTAGTAAAGGCATTAGCATATGACGGCCAAGTAAGAGCGTATGCGGTGCGAACGACTGAAACCGTTCGTGAGGCACAGCGTCGCCATCAAACGTGGCCAACCGCTTCTGCAGCGCTTGGGCGCGCGATGACAGCAGGTGTCATGATGGGAGCAATGTTAAAAGGCGACAGCAAACTAACGATTAAAATTGAAGGTGGCGGTCCCATCGGTGCTATTCTCGTGGATAGCAACGCCAATGGGGAAGTAAGGGGATATGTAACGAATCCCCATGTTCACTTCGAATTAAACCAACATGGTAAACTAGACGTTGCTCGAGCGGTCGGGACAAGTGGCATGTTAACGGTTGTAAAAGATTTAGGCTTGCGCGATTTTTTCACCGGGCAAGTTCCTCTCGTTTCGGGTGAGCTTGGGGAGGATTTTACGTATTATTTCGCGTCCTCTGAACAAGTCCCTTCTTCTGTCGGGGTAGGAGTGTTAGTGAATCCCGATCACACGATTCTGGCTGCTGGTGGATTCATCCTTCAGTTAATGCCTGATGTCAAAAATGCAACGATTGACGAAATAGAACAGCGGCTAAAAACGATTCCACCGGTGTCTAAAATGGTGGAAAGAGGACTAACGCCGGAAGAAATTTTAGAAGAGTTGCTTGGAAAAGGGAATGTCAAAGTGCTCGAAACAGTCCCTGTCGCTTTTGTATGCCGTTGCTCGCGAGAGCGGATTGTTGATGCGCTTATCAGTTTAGGACCGAAAGAAATTCAAGATATTATCGATGAAGAAGGATATGCGGAAGCATCGTGCCATTTTTGTAATGAAACATATTACTTTACACGAGAAGAATTGGAAAAACTAAAACAAATGGCAGAATTGCCAGCAGAATAAAAAATAATTGACAATTAAGAAAATAGTTGATAAATTTTAAACAAATTCGATAAAATTACTCGGTATTAGGGGTGGATAATATGGTGCGCGCAGTAAACTCTATTACAGAATTAATTGGTGATACACCGGCGGTCAAATTAAATCGCATCGTGGATGAAGACAGTGCAGACGTATATGTCAAATTAGAATTTATGAACCCAGGAAGCAGCGTGAAAGACCGGATTGCGCTAGCAATGATTGAAGCAGCAGAGAAAGAAGGAAAATTAAAGCCTGGCGACACTATTATTGAGCCAACAAGCGGCAACACGGGAATTGGATTGGCAATGGTAGCAGCTGCAAAAGGATATAAAGCGATTCTTGTTATGCCGGATACAATGAGCTTAGAGCGCCGGAATTTGTTGCGTGCTTATGGAGCGGAGTTAGTATTAACCCCGGGAAGCGAAGGGATGCGCGGAGCGATTCGAAAGGCGGAAGAACTTGCGAGCGAACATGGGTACTTTATGCCCCAACAATTTAAAAACGAAGCGAACCCAGAAATTCATCGCCTTACGACAGGAAAAGAAATCGTGGAGCAAATGGGCGACCAACTTGATGCGTTTGTAGCGGGAATCGGTACAGGGGGAACGATCACAGGCGCTGGTGAAGTGTTGCGAAAAGCGTATCCAAACATCAAAATTTATGCCGTAGAACCATCGGATTCACCAGTATTGTCGGGCGGAAAGCCAGGACCGCATAAAATTCAAGGAATAGGTGCTGGATTTGTCCCAGACATTTTAAATACGGAAATTTATGATGAAGTGATTACTGTAAAAACAGAAGAGGCGTTTGATGCTGCTCGCCGTGCAGCGCGGGAAGAAGGAATTTTAGGTGGTATTTCCTCCGGTGCAGCGATTCATGCCGCGCTAAAGGTAGCAAAACAGCTTGGAAAAGGGAAGAAAGTATTGGCCATTATTCCAAGTAACGGTGAACGCTACTTAAGTACGGCTCTATATCAATTCGAGGAGTAAGGAAACCATCATTTCGGCAGGGATATTCCCTGTCGAAATTTTTTTATATATATTAAAATAAGTAGTATGTGTGGAACAAGCAACTAATTGGTATGTGCAGCAAAGGAAGGAGTGTAACCGCCTCTTATGGGACTGCGGAAAATAGCAAGAAGACGCATTTCTTATCAACAACGAGATTGGTTTCAACAATATAAATCGCTTATTCAAAACGAACCGTACCATATCTTATTAGAAAGCGGAAGAGCAGGGCGTTATAGCATCATTGGCACACGTCCCGTCGGCATCGTGCAAGGAAAAGGCGAAGAATTGGTGATTCAGTATCAAGGCGAAGAAACTCGGTTACAAGGAAACCCGCTTCATTTAATGAAACAATGGTTTTCGCAATGGCAAGTGGCACGCATTTCTGATGGTCCGGATTTTCAAGGCGGAGCAATCGGGTATATTAGCTACGATTGCGCCCGCTATATTGAACGGCTTCCGGAAATGGCGAAAGATGATCTTGCTCTACCTGATTTATATTTCTTCATTTTTGACGATGTTTTTGTCTATGACCATGAAGAACAAGTGTTACATGTCATCGTTCATTATGACGAGGGGAAACAGCAAGAAGCGGAACAACGTCTGTCTGTATATGAATCGTTATGGGGAAAAGAAAATAAAGAAGTAAAGCAATTTCCATTTACCATAACGGCGGACGAAGAAGCTGTGTCGATGACGGAAGAAGAATTTATGAAGGCGGTCGAGAAAGTTAGAGACTACATTGCCCAAGGAGATGTATTTCAAGTGAATTTATCCGTACGGCAATCGAAACCGCTTCGGACACATCCGTTTCACATATATGAACAGCTGCGGCTGCTCAACCCTTCTCCTTATATGGCATATGTTCATACGCCACATTTCCAACTGGTTAGCGGTTCCCCGGAACTGCTTGTGAAAAAACGCGGCGCTTTTGTAAGTACAAGACCGATTGCTGGAACGCGGTCACGCGGAAAAACAGCAGAGGAAGATCAACACATTGCGAACGAATTGTTGGAAAACGAAAAAGAGCGAGCAGAGCATTTAATGCTTGTTGATTTAGAACGAAATGATTTAGGAAGGGTATGCAAATATGGTACAGTAAAAGTAGATGAGTGGATGACGATTGAAGCATATTCTCATGTCATGCACATCGTCTCCCATGTATCTGGCGAATTGGCAAGCGGTAAAGATGCGTTCGATGTCATTCATGCCGTTTTCCCGGGCGGGACGATTACTGGCGCGCCTAAAGTGCGAACGATGGAAATTATCGAGGAATTAGAGCCGGTAAGACGCAGCATTTATACAGGATCAATTGGCTGGATCGGGTTTGATGGCGATATGGAGTTGAACATCGCCATTCGGACGATGATTGCCAAAGACGGATTTGCACACGTTCAAGCAGGTGCAGGAATCGTCATTGACTCCCGACCAGAGTACGAATATAAAGAGTGTTTAAAAAAGGCGATTGCCTTATGGAAAGCAAAAGAGATGAGTGAAGCTGAGCAACCATTTATGATGAGGTGAGATGAATGATTTTAATGATTGATAATTATGACTCATTTACGTACAATCTAGTCCAATATTTAGGTGAATTAGGCGAGAAGCTCGTCGTTAAGCGAAATGATGAAGTAACAGTTGATGAAATAGAAACAATGCGTCCCGATTTTTTGATGATTTCGCCAGGACCTTGCAGCCCGAATGAAGCAGGCATTAGTTTAGCTGCGATCGAACATTTTGCTGGAAAAATTCCGATTTTTGGTGTTTGTTTAGGCCACCAATCAATTGCTCAAGTGTTTGGAGGGGATGTCGTTCGAGCGCAAAAATTAATGCACGGGAAAACGTCACAAATTTTCCACGACGGAAAAACAATTTTCTCTAATCTCCCTAATCCGTTCACGGCAACACGGTACCACTCACTTATTGTGAAAAAAGAAACGTTGCCAACTTGCTTCGACGTATCGGCATGGACAACAGACGATGAAATTATGGCGATTCGCCATAAAACGTTTCCGATTGAAGGTGTTCAATTTCATCCAGAATCGATTATGACGACGCACGGTATGGAATTGTTACGAAACTTTATTCACACCTACCAAAAGGTTTGATCAACGATGTATCTTTACGTCAATGGAGACATTGTTCATCGAGAAGAAGCGCGCATTTCCCCTTTTGACCACGGCTTTATGTATGGGATAGGGGCGTTTGAAACATTTCGTACGTATAATGGCCATCCTTTTTTATTAGACGACCATCTTGCGCGACTAAATCACAGTCTAGCCGAGATGAGCATTCGTTTGTCTTTACATCGGGAAGAAGTCGTGAACATTGTTCATCAGCTATTACAAGCAAACGGATTAAAAGACGCGTATGTACGCTTAAATGTATCTGCAGGCATTGGCGACATCGGCCTACAAACCGAGGGTTATGTAGCACCTGTTGTCATTGTCTATATGAAGCCGCTTCCTTCCACTGTTTCGGTGGAAAAAGTATGCACCGTTTTAAAGATAAGAAGAAATAGTCCAGAAGGAAAAGAACGATGGAAATCTCACCATTATTTAAATAATATCCTGGGAAAACGAGAAATCGGAAACGATCCTCGGGTAGAAGGTATTTTTTTGAATGAACAAGGGTTTGTGACCGAAGGGATTGTTTCTAACCTTTTTTGGGTGAAAGACGGCATCGTATACACCCCTTCCATCGACACAGGAGCGTTAAATGGTATTACCCGTCAATTTGTATTATCGCTCCTTACGACTTTACAAATTCGGTATGAAGAAGGGTTATATCGTTTGTCTGCATTAGAAGCAGCAGATGAACTATTTTTAACAAATTCAATCCAAGAAATTGTACCGGTTGTGCGCCTTCATAACCGATGCTATGTTGGAAAAGAAGGGCGGGTGACGAAACGATTAAAAAAGCAGTATGAGCGATTCGTTACTCATTTATGGACAAGACATGAGTTAATAGAAAGGGTCGACTAATAAATGGTAAAAACCATTCCGTGTGGGCGATATACACTAAATATTCAACAAAAAACAATTATCATGGGAATTTTAAATGTCACTCCCGACTCGTTCTCTGATGGCGGAAAATTTAATGCTATCGACCGCGCTGTAGAGCATGCGAAACAGCTAGTCGCAGAAGGCGCGGATATCATCGATATCGGTGGAGAATCGACGCGCCCAGGGGCGGAAAAAGTGCCGCTTGAAGAAGAATTGGAACGGGTAATTCCGATCATAAAAGCAGTAGCTAACGAGGTCAATGTTCCCATTTCGATTGATACGTATAAAGCAGAAGTAGCAAAGCAAGCAATCGAAGCAGGCGCCCATATGATTAACGATGTATGGGGGGCAAAAGCTGACCGGAACATGGCGGAAGTAGCAGCTCATTATCGCGTCCCGATTATTTTGATGCACAATCGTCCTAAACCGGACTATCAACGCTTAATTCCAGACATGATTTCAGACTTGCTTGAAAGCGTAGAAATTGTAAAAAAAGCAGGAGTGAAAGACGAAGCGATTATTTTGGATCCAGGAATCGGTTTTGCGAAAACAGTAGAGCATAATTTACAAGTAATGCGCCATTTAGAGAAGTTTGTCAAACTGGGGTATCCGCTATTGTTAGGGACGTCGCGAAAATCTTTTATCGGTCACGTCCTTGATTTACCGGTAAACGAACGAGTGGAAGGAACGGGAGCGACCGTTTGTCTTGGCATTGCGAAAGGTGTGCATATTGTTCGTATCCATGACGTGTTGCCGATGGCAAGAATGGCAAAAATGATGGATGCAATGCTTGGAAAAGGGGGCGAAGATGATCGATAAAATTTATGTGACAGGTATGGAATTTTATGGATATCACGGAGTACTTCCGGAAGAACACGTACTCGGTCAACGCTTTCTTGTCGATATAATTGTAGAAACAGATGTAAAAAAAGCTGGAGAAAGCGATCGCTTAACCGATACGATTAACTATGCGGAACTGTATGAAATATGTCGGGAAATAGTGGAAGAAAGGCAATTTTCCTTAATTGAAGCAGTTGCAGAGCAAATTGCTTCTTGCATTTTATCTTCTTTTCCAACCATTGAGCAGTGCACGGTAAAGGTGAGCAAACCACATCCGCCGATTAAAGGACATTATCAATCGGTTGCAGTCGAAATAGTAAGGGGGCGTTAAATGGAAAACTATGCTTATATTGCGCTCGGCTCAAACATAGGTGATCGTCTCCGCTATTTACATGAGGCGGTCGAAAAGTTAGCAACACATGAACAAATTTCTGTTATCGACACGTCTTCGATTTATGAAACCGATCCTGTCGGTTACGTTCCACAAGGTAATTTTTTAAATATGGTTATTCATGTTCAAACGTCTCTTTCACCGTTTGCGTTGCTTGAAGCAACGCAAACAATTGAGCAGGAATTAGGAAGAAAACGGGAAATTCGCTGGGGACCACGCACGTTAGACCTTGACATTTTATTATATAATCACGAAAATATTGAAACAGAGCGACTTACGATTCCGCATCCACGGATGACTGAACGAGCGTTTGTGTTAGTTCCGTTATTCGAATTGAATGGGGATATATATATTCCGACGGTGCAACGTTGTGTGGCTTCACTGATAGATGAACTACCAGACAAAGAAGGGGTACGCCTATGGAAGCAGAAAAATGGGGGAGACGTATTCGCGCTTTTCGAAAGTTAAAAGGCTATACACAAGAAAGATTTGCGAAAGATTTAGGTGTGTCGGTGTCCATTTTAGGAGAAATTGAACGTGGAAACCGGCTACCGACAGAACAGTTTTTACAAAAGGCGGCTAATTGTTTAAACGTAACGGTTGAAGAATTGTACCCGCTAGGAAAAGTGGCTGTACCGACGATGAAAAGAAAGTAGCATTTGGCAAAATGAAAGAAAAAAAGACTATTTGCTTGTTAAACAGTAGAAAGGAGGCTTGAAATTGTTCAAAATTGGCGATGTTGAAATAAAAAACCGCGTCGTGCTTGCCCCGATGGCTGGCGTATGTAACTCTGCGTTTCGTTTGACGGTGAAAGAGTTTGGCGCCGGGCTTGTTTGTGCGGAAATGGTGAGCGATAAAGGGATTTTATTTAATAACGAAAAAACATTAGATATGCTTTACATCGATGAAAGGGAAAAACCATTAAGTTTGCAAATTTTTGGAGGAGAAAAGGAAACATTGGTGGAAGCAGCGCGATTTGTGGATCGAAATACAAATGCGGACATCATTGATATTAATATGGGATGCCCTGTTCCGAAAATCACCAAATGTGACGCTGGGGCAAAATGGTTGTTAGACCCAAATAAAATTTACGATGTCGTGAGCGCCGTTGTTGATGCAGTCGAAAAGCCCGTAACTGTAAAAATGCGGATCGGGTGGGACGAGCACCATATTTACGCGGTAGAAAATGCCCAAGCCGTCGAACGAGCTGGCGGAAAGGCGGTTGCCGTGCACGGTAGGACAAGGGCTCAAATGTATGAAGGAAAAGCAGATTGGAACGTCATTAAACAAGTGAAAGAGGCAGTGAGTATACCTGTTATTGGTAATGGTGATGTTCAAACACCGCAAGATGCGAAACGAATGCTTGAAGAGACAGGGGTAGACGGTGTGATGATCGGTCGTGCTGCTCTTGGAAATCCTTGGATGATTTATCGGACGGTTCGTTATTTAGAAACAGGGGAATTGATTCCGGAACCTTCTGTTCGTGAGAAAATTGATGTGTGTATTTTACACCTTGATCGGTTGATTGCTTTAAAAAATGAGCATATCGCGGTCAAAGAAATGAGAAAACATGCTGCTTGGTATTTAAAGGGCGTTCGCGGAAATGCGAAAGTACGTAACGCGATTAACGAATGCAATACTCGTGAGGAGCTTGTTTCCTTGTTAATGAACTTTGTAGAAGAAGTAGAAGCAAAACAAAACGCACAGGCTGTGTAATGAAAGATGTCTACCGGTTTCGTTCACTGCCGGCTTTTGCTGGCAGTATTTTTAATAAAATTGTAAAATGGAGTGAATTTTATGAGTCATGAAGAATTAAATGACCAGCTACGAGTTCGTCGAGAAAAATTAAATAAGCTAAGAGAAAAAGGGATTGACCCGTTTGGAAAACGATTTGAGCGCACTCATAAAGCGCAAGAGTTGTTTGAGTTATACGGAGATTTATCTAAAGAAGAGTTAGAAGAAAAACAAATTCAAGTAGCAATCGCCGGGCGTATTATGACGAAACGCGGTAAAGGAAAAGCCGGCTTTGCCCACATTCAAGATTTAACGGGACAAATTCAAATTTACGTTCGAAAAGATGATATTGGCGAAGAACAATATGAATTGTTCGACACATCGGATTTAGGGGATATTGTTGGTGTCCATGGAACGGTATTTAAAACAAAAGTAGGCGAATTGTCTGTTAAAGTTTCTTCTTATGAACTATTAACAAAGGCGTTGCGTCCTTTACCGGAAAAATATCATGGATTAAAAGATATCGAACAACGCTACCGTCAGCGTTACTTAGATTTAATTATGAACCCAGAAAGTAAAAATACGTTTATTACGCGTAGCTTAATTATTCAATCGATGCGCCGTTATTTAGACAACCATGGGTATTTAGAAGTGGAAACGCCGATGATGCATTCA
>NZ_CP015438.1:37500-95000 GCF_001634285.1 Anoxybacillus amylolyticus | reverse complement strand
GCGGCCGTAACTATAACGGTCCTAAGGTAGCGAAATTCCTTGTCGGGTAAGTTCCGACCCGCACGAAAGGTGTAACGACTTGGGCACTGTCTCAACGAGAGACCCGGTGAAATTATAGTACCTGTGAAGATGCAGGTTACCCGCGACAGGACGGAAAGACCCCGTGGAGCTTTACTGCAGCCTGATATTGAATTTTGGTACGACATGTACAGGATAGGTGGGAGACGGAGAAGCCGGGACGCCAGTCTCGGTGGAGTCGCCCTTGGGATACCACCCTTGTCGTACTGAAGTTCTAACCCGCACCCCTGATCGGGGTGGGAGACAGTGTCAGGTAGGCAGTTTGACTGGGGCGGTCGCCTCCTAAAGCGTAACGGAGGCGCCCAAAGGTTCCCTCAGAATGGTTGGAAATCATTCGTAGAGTGTAAAGGCAGAAGGGAGCTTGACTGCGAGACCTACAAGTCGAGCAGGGACGAAAGTCGGGCTTAGTGATCCGGTGGTTCCGTATGGAAGGGCCATCGCTCAACGGATAAAAGCTACCCCGGGGATAACAGGCTTATCTCCCCCAAGAGTCCACATCGACGGGGAGGTTTGGCACCTCGATGTCGGCTCATCGCATCCTGGGGCTGTAGTCGGTCCCAAGGGTTGGGCTGTTCGCCCATTAAAGCGGTACGCGAGCTGGGTTCAGAACGTCGTGAGACAGTTCGGTCCCTATCCGTCGCGGGCGTAGGAAATTTGAGAGGAGCTGTCCTTAGTACGAGAGGACCGGGATGGACGCACCGCTGGTGTACCAGTTGTCCTGCCAAGGGCACCGCTGGGTAGCTATGTGCGGAAGGGATAAGCGCTGAAAGCATCTAAGCGTGAAGCCCCCCTCAAGATGAGATTTCCCATCGCATAAGCGAGTAAGATCCCTCGAAGATGACGAGGTCGATAGGTCCGAGGTGGAAGCGTGGCGACACGTGCAGCTGACGGATACTAATCGATCGAGGACTTAACCATAGAAAAGCGTAGGCGACTGTTCAGCCACGAAGAGAGCGAAAGGCCTGCGAGGAGGCTGTTGCCGCCGCAGCAGGATGGAAGCGATTCGAGGGGCTAGGAGCCGAAGCTAGACAATCGGAAAAGCGGAGAACGGTCCTTGGCGGAGCCAAGGGAACATCCGACGGAAGCGCAAGCTTTCGACGAAGACGTGTTTGCACGTCGATGGAGAAAGCGGACGCGGAGGAGGATGTTAGTTCGGAGCTAGACATCACGAAAAGCGTAGGCGACTCCTTTTCTTCTGCCCCTGTTATCTAGTTTTGAAAGAACAAAAAAACCTTGACACATATAAGAGATTTATTATAATAGTAACTGTCTGTATCAAATTGCCTAGTGACGATGGCGGAGAGGACACACCCGTTCCCATCCCGAACACGGAAGTTAAGCTCTCCAGCGCCGATGGTAGTTGGGGCTCGCGCCCCTGCAAGAGTAGGACGTTGCTAGGCGGAAAGCATGCCTTATAGGTATGCTTTTTTATTTTTCCTCATTCCAACCTCCATTGTTGTTCCCCCTTGTACTCTTGTTGAATTTTTTGTCTGTCATAAAAGGGTTTTTCCCCATTGCTATCGAACCAATTAATAATTAAGTACGTTTATGTTTCATTCTCACAAAAAAGGCAATAATACAGGTAGTTTGTTGCATTTTTTTTTCATTTGCTATATAGTAAAATTAAGGTCAAATATAGTCAAAGTCAACTACCTACGCGGTAAGGAGGGGGTAGGGTGCGAAATATTTCGGATATTATTGAGCAGTACTTAAAACAAGTACTGAATATGAGTGACCAAGAAATTGTAGAAATTAAACGGAGTGAAATTGCGGATAAGTTCCAATGCGTTCCGTCGCAAATTAATTATGTGATTAACACTCGTTTTACATTAGAGCGAGGATATATGGTAGAAAGCAAACGTGGAGGTGGTGGGTATATTCGGATTATGAAGGTAAAAACAAAAAATGAAGGTCAGCTCATCGACCAATTATTATCACTTATCGATCACCGTATTAGTCAATCTAGTGCAGAAGGCATTATTCATCGCTTAGTAGAAGAGAAGGTTATTTCGCAACGTGAAGCAAATATTATGTTAAGTGTCATAGATCGTTCTGTTTTGTATATTGATTTGCCGCAGCGTGACGAACTAAGAGCGCGAATGTTAAAAGCGATGTTGCTCTCGTTAAGATATAAATAAAACACTCATGAACAAAGTGTGCTCGTCAATCCGTCCTAAAAATAACCGTTCGTAACCCCTTTGTTTCCATAGAAAAGAAAGAGGTGAATCGCTTGATATGTCAAGAATGTAAGCAGCGACCAGCTACGATGCATTTCACGAAAATCGTTAATGGGGAAAAAACAGAAATTCATCTTTGTGAACATTGTGCGCAAGAGCATGGAAATGTTTTTATGTTTCCCGAAAATTCAGGGTTTTCCATTCATAATTTATTATCTGGTTTATTGAATTTCGAATCCCCTATCAAAGAAACAAAACCAAATACATTTCAAATGGAGCTTTTGCAGTGCGAACGTTGTAACATGACATATCATCAGTTCACGAAAATCGGTCGGTTTGGTTGCTCGCATTGTTACGATGCTTTTGCTAAGCAGTTGCAGCCGATATTGAAACGATTGCATAGCGGAAATACTATTCACGCTGGAAAAATCCCGAAACGAATTGGCGGTACCATTCATGTTCGCAAGCAAATGGAGCATCTAAAGCAAAAACTTCAGGAGCTAATTGCAAGAGAAGAGTTTGAAAAAGCAGCTGAAGTCCGTGACCAAATTCGCTCACTTGAGGCGCAGTTAAGCGAACATGGAGAGGGGGAGTGAATGTGTCGTTGGAGAAATTTTTGAATCGGGCAGTAAGTTCATGGATGAGCCAAGAAGGTCCAGACTCAGATATTGTGCTCAGCAGCCGTATTCGTTTGGCGCGAAATATTGTTGACTATGAATTTCCCACCGTTTTTAGCAACGAAGAAGCGCAACAAATTGTTCGCATCTTTGAGCAATATTTTGCTAAACAATCTTACCGCTCACTCGGTCGATTTGAATTATTAAAAATGAACGAACTTCAACCGATTGAGAAGAGAGTATTGGTGGAAAAACATTTAATCAGTCCACATTTAGCGGAAGATTGCCGGTTTGGGGCATGCTTGCTTTCAGAAAATGAAGAAGTGAGCATTATGGTGAATGAAGAAGACCATATTCGTATTCAATGTTTGTTTCCAGGGTTCCAATTGACCGAAGCGTTAGAAATGGCAAATGAACTAGACGACTGGATTGAGTGGTACGTAAACTATGCATTCGATGAAAAAAGAGGTTATTTGACGAGTTGCCCGACCAATGTCGGAACTGGTCTGCGAGCATCTGTCATGATGCACCTTCCTGCTCTAATTTTAACGCAGCAAATGAATCGAATTATTCCAGCGATTAACCAACTTGGACTCGTTGTGAGAGGAACATATGGAGAAGGAAGTGAGGCGTTAGGCAATATATTTCAAATCTCAAATCAAATTACACTCGGCAAATCAGAAGAAGATATTGTGGAAGATTTAAAAAGTGTCGTCCAACAATTAATTGCGCAGGAAAGAATGGCGAGAGAGGCATTAGTCAAAACTTTAAACATACAATTAGAAGACAGAGTCTTTCGTTCCTACGGGATATTGGCAAATAGCCGTGTGATTGAATCAAAAGAAGCTGCTCAATGTTTATCAGATGTCCGTCTAGGAATTGATTTAGGGTATATCAAAAACATTTCCCGAAACATTTTAAATGAGCTAATGATTTTGACACAACCAGGCTTTTTACAGCAATATGCTGGCGGAGCGTTACGACCAAATGAGCGGGATGTTCTTCGAGCTAAATTGATTCGCGAACGCTTGAAAATGGAAGAGAAAAAAAAGATGGAGGGTGATGGAGTATGATGTTTGGTAGATTTACGGAGCGGGCGCAAAAAGTGTTGGCGTTAGCACAGGAAGAAGCTGTGCGCCTTGGCCATAATAATATTGGAACGGAACATATTTTGCTTGGACTTATTCGTGAAGGAGAAGGGATTGCGGCGAAAGCGTTAATTGCGTTAGGACTAGGACCAGATAAAATCCAGAAAGAAGTGGAAGCTCTCATTGGGCGCGGACATGAATCTTCGCAAACGATTCACTATACCCCACGGGCGAAAAAAGTGATCGAGCTCTCGATGGATGAAGCAAGAAAGCTTGGTCATTCGTATGTAGGAACGGAGCATATTTTGCTCGGGCTTATTCGTGAAGGCGAAGGCGTAGCAGCTCGTGTGCTTAATAATTTAGGAGTAAGCTTGAATAAAGCGCGGCAACAAGTATTGCAACTATTAGGGAGCAACGAGTCCATTTCTGGTCATCAAGGTAGCGCTTCTCATGTTAGCACCCCGACATTAGATAGTTTGGCTCGTGATTTAACAGCGATTGCTCGTGAGGGAAGCTTAGATCCTGTCATTGGAAGAAGCAAAGAAATTCAGAGGGTCATTGAGGTATTAAGCCGACGGACGAAAAACAATCCTGTGTTAATTGGGGAGCCAGGTGTCGGAAAAACGGCGATTGCCGAAGGATTGGCGCAGCAAATTGTTAATAACGAGGTGCCTGAAACGCTTCGCGACAAGCGGGTAATGACGCTTGACATGGGAACGGTAGTCGCAGGAACGAAGTACCGTGGAGAATTTGAGGATCGATTGAAAAAAGTGATGGATGAGATTCGCCAAGCAGGCAATATCATTTTATTCATCGACGAGCTTCATACGTTGATTGGCGCAGGGGGAGCGGAAGGAGCAATTGACGCTTCCAATATATTAAAACCGTCACTTGCTCGTGGAGAGCTACAATGTATCGGTGCCACGACACTAGATGAATACCGAAAATATATTGAAAAAGATGCCGCATTAGAACGTCGCTTTCAGCCAATTTATGTAGATGAACCAACGGTCGAGGAATCGATTCAAATTTTAAAAGGACTTCGCGATCGATATGAAGCGCATCACCGTGTATCCATTTCCGATGAAGCGATTGTTCAGGCAGTGAAATTATCGGATCGATACATTACCGACCGTTTTCTTCCAGATAAAGCGATTGACTTAATTGATGAAGCGTGCTCGAAAGTTCGTCTTCGTTCTTTTACGACACCGCCAAACTTAAAAGAATTAGAACAAAAATTAGAAGAAGTTCGCAAAGAGAAAGACGCAGCCGTACAAAGCCAAGAGTTTGAAAAAGCAGCTTCTTTACGGGATACAGAGCAGCGATTACGTGAGCAGTTAGAGGAAACAAAACGGGCATGGAAAGAAAAACAAGGAAAAGAAAATTCAGAAGTAACGGTAGAGGATATTGCGATGGTTGTTTCTAGCTGGACGGGAATCCCTGTATCGAAGCTGGCACAAACAGAAACGGAACGGCTATTGAAACTGGAAGAAATATTGCATTCACGCGTTATCGGGCAAGAAGAGGCAGTAAAAGCAGTAGCAAAAGCGGTTCGTCGAGCTCGTGCAGGGTTAAAAGACCCGAAACGTCCGATCGGTTCGTTTATTTTTCTAGGGCCAACCGGCGTCGGAAAAACAGAATTAGCGCGGGCGTTAGCAGAAGCGATGTTTGGTGATGAAGATGCATTAATTCGCATCGACATGTCAGAATATATGGAGAAGCACTCTACTTCCCGGCTTGTCGGTTCACCTCCTGGTTATGTCGGATATGAAGAAGGCGGGCAATTAACGGAGAAAGTACGTCGCAAACCGTATTCTGTTGTGTTATTAGATGAGATGGAGAAAGCACATCCTGACGTCTTTAATATTTTACTGCAAGTACTAGAGGATGGTCGTTTAACTGATTCGAAAGGAAGAACGGTTGATTTTCGTAATACGATTGTCATTATGACATCAAACGTTGGTGCAGATGCGTTGAAACGACACAAATACGTCGGTTTTAACGTTCAAGATGAAAGCGAAAAATACAAAGATATGAAAGGAAAAGTGATGGAAGAGTTGAAAAAAGCGTTCCGCCCAGAGTTTTTAAACCGTATCGATGAAATCATTGTCTTCCATGCACTTGAAAAACCTCATTTAGCACAAATCGTGAATTTAATGGCAGAGCAGCTTGTGAAACGATTGAAAGAACAAGATATTGACCTTGAATTGACGCAAGCAGCGATTGAAAAGATTGCTGCGGAAGGATATGACCCAGAATATGGGGCGCGTCCACTGCGCCGCGCATTGCAAAAACATATCGAAGACCGACTATCAGAAGAGTTGCTAAAAGGCACAATCGCCAAAGGTCAAAAAGTAGTGGTTGATGTGAAAGACGGGGAGTTCGTGGTATTATCAGAGCAAACCGTTCAGTAAAATAAGGCAACAAGGTATGCGGCGACAATTTAGGCGCATACCTTGTTTTTGCATTTGTTCAGAGAAAGGGACACGGGTTATGAAGAAAAAAACAAAATTCGTTTGCCAATCATGTGGATACGAATCAGCTAAGTGGATGGGGAAATGCCCAGGATGCCAAGCGTGGAATACGATGGTGGAAGAAATGGAGCGGGGGAAACCGGCGACAAGAGGAGTGTTTGTTCATTCTTCCGACACCGCTTCTAAACCGGTACCCATTACAACAATTACGACAGCGCAAGAGCCGAGGATTACGACAAATCTTTTCGAGTTTAATCGCGTATTAGGTGGCGGCATTGTGAAAGGATCCCTTGTGTTAATCGGTGGAGATCCAGGGATTGGGAAATCAACGCTTCTTTTGCAAGTCTCCGCACAGCTGGCTGCTCAACACCATAAAGTACTATATATTTCTGGAGAAGAATCGGTAAAGCAAACGAAATTGCGAGCGGACCGCCTCAGTGT
The DNA here is from genome assembly GCF_001634285.1 of Anoxybacillus amylolyticus. Lineage (GTDB taxonomy): Bacteria > Bacillota > Bacilli > Bacillales > Anoxybacillaceae > Anoxybacteroides > Anoxybacteroides amylolyticum. The sequence continues at coordinate 88,125 of NZ_CP015438.1, read as the reverse complement.
TTCCGCGCACGACTTATACGTTTTAGCAGAAACAGATTTAGAGCACATTCATCAAGCCATTGAAGAGATTCAGCCGCATTTTGTTGTCATTGATTCTATCCAAACGATATATCGCGCGGAAATTACCTCTGCACCGGGAAGCGTTTCCCAAGTAAGGGAGTGCACTGGAGAGTTGATGAGAATTGCGAAAACGAAAGGTGTGGCTATTTTCATTGTTGGCCATGTGACGAAAGAAGGATCGATTGCTGGACCGAGAATTTTAGAGCATATGGTAGATACGGTGCTTTATTTTGAAGGAGAAAGGCATCATACGTATCGAATTTTACGAGCGGTGAAAAACCGGTTTGGTTCGACGAACGAAATCGGCATTTTTGAAATGAGAGAGTCTGGGTTATTGGAAGTAGAAAATCCGTCCGAAGTATTTTTAGAAGAGCGCTCTGGCGGCGTTGCGGGCTCGACGGTTGTTGCTTCCATGGAAGGAACGAGACCTGTACTCGTTGAAATTCAAGCATTAATTTCACCGACAAGCTTTGGAAATCCACGACGAATGGCGACTGGCATTGACCATAATCGTGTGTCGTTGTTGATGGCAGTGCTTGAAAAGCGGGTCGGGCTACTTTTACAAAATCAAGATGCGTACTTAAAAGTAGCAGGCGGTGTGAAACTCGATGAGCCAGCAATTGATTTAGCAGTTGCGGTAAGCATTGCTTCGAGCTTCCGCGATCATCCCACGAACCCATCGGACGTAATCATTGGCGAAGTAGGGCTAACAGGGGAAGTACGTCGCGTTTCTCGCATTGAACAGCGCGTACAAGAAGCCGTGAAGCTCGGATTTCAGCGTATTATTTTACCAAAAAATAATCTTGGCGGCTGGAGTGCACCAAAAGGGGTGGACATTATCGGCGTATCGCATGTTGCAGAGGCATTGGAATATGCATTTTCTCGAAAATAGCGCGAACGTTACAAATATGTATCAAATTTTTTAAAAAGATTAAAAACTGTGTTATTATTGGTTTCAAACATTGGAAACTGTTTATAATGATAATTGAGGAGGTGAAAGAATGTTAAAAAGAATTGTTCAGTTATTTTTCTTAGTGGTTGGTGGAACGCTTGGGATTATGTTTCTTCCTGATTTGCTTGCGTTAATGAAGGTGGAGCATCTTTCTATTTTAAATAATCCATATATGTTGGCGATTGTTGGGGCACTTATTTTCTTTATTATGACTTTTTGGGCGGTAGATTACGTTGTCGATGTCATTCGCTGGATGGAAGAATCGCTTGTGAAAGCGCCTGTGACAGATATTTTATTCGGTAGTTTAGGCCTTATTTTTGGTCTAGTTGTTGCTTTTCTAGTTGTTATGCCGCTAAAGGCTTTTCAGTTTCAAGTGGTGAACACGGTATTGCCGGTCTTTTTGACCATTTTGCTTGGGTATTTAGGGTTTCAAGTTGGATTTAAAAAACGTCATGAATTAATGAGTTTATTTTCCATTTCCAATCGAATGGCAAAGAAAAAAGGGAATGAAGAAGAAAATGAAAGCCAAAAAGGTCGCGCATTAAAAATTTTAGATACAAGTGTAATTATTGATGGACGGATCGCAGACATCTGCCAGACGGGATTTTTAGAAGGAACGATTGTCATTCCGCGATTTGTACTAGAGGAACTGCAGCATATTGCGGATTCTTCTGATGTTTTAAAAAGAAACCGCGGTCGGCGTGGGTTAGATATTTTAAATCGCATTCAAAAAGAACTAGAAATGAAAGTGGAAATTTACGAAGGCGATTTCGATGATATTCAAGAAGTAGACAGCAAATTAGTGAAGCTGGCTAAATTAACATCAGGTGTTGTTGTCACTAACGATTTTAACTTAAACAAAGTATGTGAACTGCAAAATGTTCGAGTGCTCAATATTAACGATTTAGCTAATGCAGTAAAACCGGTCGTTCTTCCTGGGGAAGAATTGAATGTTCAAGTCATTAAAGACGGCAAAGAACATAATCAAGGTGTTGCTTATTTAGACGATGGAACGATGATTGTTGTCGAGGATGGCAAAGAATATATCGGTAAACGGGTTGACGTACTTGTCACAAGCGTGTTACAAACATCTGCAGGGAGAATGATTTTTGCAAAATTAAAACTTCTGCAAAAGGCGTTATAGTTAGGGGAATTTTACAGATGAGGTATCAAGTGGTCATTCCTGCAGCAGGGCAAGGAAAACGGATGAAGGCGGGCATTAATAAGCAGCTGCTTGAACTTGGCGGCCAGCCGGTAATCGTTCGTACGTTAAAAATATTTGAGCAAGATGAGTGGTGTGAAGGCATCATTGTTGTTGTGAGCGAAGCGGAACGGGAACGATTTCACGAGTTATTTCAAGCATTTCAACTAAAAAAAGTGAATGCACTCGTTATCGGTGGTGCAGAGCGGCAACATAGCGTTTATAATGGACTTAAAGTAGCAAGTAGCGAACTTGTTCTCATCCATGATGGTGCTCGCCCATTCGTTACGATGGAAAAAATTCATGAATTAGTAAACGAAGCAAATGAGCATGGTGCAGCAGTTCCTGCGGTGCCAATGAAAGACACCGTCAAACGTGTTCAGCAAGGATTTGTTAAGGAAACGGTGGAACGCTCTAGCTTGTGGGCAGTACAAACTCCACAAGCTTTTCGTGTTTCGCTTATTTTAACTGCCCATGAACGTGCCAAACAAGAAGGCTATATTGGCACAGATGATGCGAGCCTTGTAGAGCGCATCGGGCAAAAAGTGAAAATCATTGAAGGGGATTATCGCAACATTAAGCTAACAACCCCAGATGATTTATTATTTGCGGAAGCCATTTTATTGTCTAAAGGAGAAAGGTGACTGTATGTTTCGCATTGGACAAGGATTTGATGTTCATCAGTTCGTCGAAGGTCGTCCGTTGATTATTGGCGGCATTCGTATTCCATATGAAAAAGGATTGCTCGGCCACTCTGATGCAGACGTCTTATTACATGCGGTGGCAGACGCTTGTTTAGGCGCAATTGGTGCCGGCGATATCGGAAAGCATTTTCCGGATACCGATTCACAATATAAAAATGCTGATTCGGCATTGCTTTTGCAGCACGTATGGGGGCTTGTGAAAAAACAAGGATATGAGCTTGTGAACGTTGATTGCACGATTATTGCGCAGCGACCGAAAATGGCACCGTATATCGAAAACATCAAAGAAAAAATTGCGCAACTATTGGAAAGCGACGTATCCCAAGTAAACGTGAAAGCAACGACGACGGAGCGTCTCGGATTTACCGGTCGAGAAGAAGGCATTGCTGCCCAAGCAGTCGTATTACTGCAAAAGCAATAATCGTTTTGAACTTTATGATCGAATCATTTAAAATAACAAGTACACAGTAAAAATTGATGGAGGTTATTGTATGTCATACGAAGTAAGGGTGCGTTATGCGCCGAGTCCGACCGGTCATTTACATATCGGCGGCGCTCGAACAGCGCTGTTTAACTACTTGTTTGCTCGCCATCACAACGGAAAATTTATTGTTCGCATCGAAGATACAGATATTGAACGGAATGTAGAAGGTGGCGAACAGTCTCAGCTAGAAAATTTAAAATGGCTTGGTATTGAATACGATGAATCGGTTGATAAAGACGGGGGATATGGTCCATATCGCCAAACAGAGCGTCTTGAGATATACCGTCGATACACGAACGAGCTGTTGGAAAAAGGATTTGCATATAAATGTTTTTGTACACCAGAGGAATTAGAACAGGAACGTGAGGCGCAAAAAGCAGCGGGCATTGCGGCACCCCAATATAGCGGAAAATGTCGTCATTTGACACCAGAACAAATCAACCAGCTGGAGGCAGAAGGAAAACCGTATACGATTCGTATCAAAGTGCCGGAAGAAAAAGTATATGAATTTGAAGACATGGTACGGGGGCGCGTGTCGTTTGATTCAAAAGATATTGGCGATTGGGTCATTGTGAAAGCGAACGGCATTCCAACGTATAACTTTGCGGTGGTCATTGACGATCATTTAATGAAAATCACGCACGTATTTCGCGGGGAAGAACATTTATCCAATACGCCAAAGCAGCTAATGATTTACGAATATTTTGGTTGGGAAGCGCCGCAATATGCGCATTTGACACTTATTGTCAACGAAAACCGGAAAAAATTATCGAAGCGCGATGAGTCGATTATTCAGTTTGTATCCCAATACAAAGAGCTTGGGTATTTGCCAGAAGCGATGTTTAACTTCTTCGCTTTATTAGGATGGTCGCCAGAAGGAGAAGAAGAAATTTTTACAAAAGAAGAGCTTATTCGAATTTTTGATGTTTCTCGCTTATCTAAATCTCCGTCGATGTTTGATAAACAAAAGTTAACATGGATGAATAACCAATATATTAAAAAGCTCGATTTAGACCGGCTTGTCGAATTATCGCTTCCACATTTAGTGAAGGCGGGGCGGTTGCCTGAAACTATGAGCGAGGAGCAAAAAGAGTGGGCACGTCATTTAATTGCGCTGTATCAAGAACAAATGAGTTATGGTGCCGAAATTGTCGAATTGTCCGAGTTGTTCTTTAAAGAAGAAGTTGAGTATAATGAGGAAGCAAGAGAAGTGCTTTCTGAAGAACAAGTGCCAGATGTGCTTCATGCTTTTTTAGAAGAAGTGAAAAAGCTGCCATCGTTTATGGCGGATGACATTAAAGCAGCCATTAAATCGGTGCAAAAAACAACAGGGCAAAAAGGGAAAAAGTTGTTTATGCCGATTCGAGTAGCGACAACCGGTCAAACGCACGGACCAGAGCTGCCACTGGCGATTCAGCTGCTTGGCAAGAAAAAAGTTGTTCAACGTTTAGATAAGGCGATTTATTCGATAAGTGAAAGCGTTGACGAGGAGAAGTAAAAAACATTGGCATGACAGAGAGAGTCACCTTGGCTGGAAGTGACTTATGTTCGATGTTTTTGAAATGCCCCTCGGAGTCTCCTTTCGAACCAGAGACGTTCTGTAGTAGAGTGGAGCGGATTCTCTTCCGTTATAAGAGCAAAGGGAGCTAACGTTAACGTATTGGTTGGCTAAACAGAGTGGAACCGCGCAGCGAAGCGTCTCTGTGTCATTGTACACAGCGGCGCTTTTTTTTATAAGATAACAAAGGGGGGAATGGTCGTGTTTAAAACGCTAAAAGAAGACATCGATGTCATTTTTGAGCAAGACCCAGCGGCTAGAAGTTATTTAGAAGTGATTTTAACTTATTCCGGGTTGCATGCAATTTGGGCGCATCGAATTGCACATGCATTTTATAAACGAAAATTTTATTTTATTGCGCGCTTCATTTCGCAAATTAGTCGGTTTTTGACCGGCATTGAAATCCATCCAGGTGCAAAAATCGGTCGACGCTTTTTCATCGATCATGGGATGGGGGTTGTCATTGGTGAAACGTGCGAAATCGGCGATAACGTCACCGTATACCAAGGCGTAACGCTAGGAGGAACAGGAAAAGAAAAAGGAAAGCGCCATCCGACGATTAAAGACAACTGCTTAATCGCCACGGGGGCAAAAGTGTTAGGTTCCATTACGATTGGCGAAAACTCAAAAATTGGCGCAGGCTCGGTCGTATTAAAAGATGTTCCTCCAAACTCGACCGTTGTCGGCATTCCAGGAAAAGTCGTTGTGCGTAACGGAGTAAAAGTAAAGGACTTGAATCATACTGATTTACCAGACCCAATTGCAGATCGATTAAAGGAATTGGAAGAAGAAATAGCCAACTTACGAACAGAATTGCAACAATTAAAAGAAGGGAAGAAAAACTATGAGCATCCAGCTTTATAATACGCTCACACGAAAAAAGGAACGATTTGAACCACTTGAACCGAATAAAGTGAAAATGTATGTATGTGGTCCGACGGTGTACAATTATATTCATATTGGCAACGCTCGTCCGGCAATTGTGTTTGACACGATTCGTCGTTATTTAGAATTTCGCGGCTATAACGTTCAGTACGTTTCTAACTTTACAGATGTAGACGATAAGCTTATTAAGGCAGCAAGGGAATTAGGCGAAGATGTTCCAACGATTGCGGAGCGATTTATTGCCGCGTATTTTGAAGATATTGCTGCTTTAGGATGCAAAAGAGCGAACGTTCATCCTCGAGTTACGGAAAATATCGACATTATTATCGAATTTATTGAACAGCTTATTCAAAAAGGGTATGCGTATGAAGTGGACGGCGATGTATATTACAAGACGAGAAATTTTGCGGACTACGGAAAGCTATCCCATCAATCGATTGACGAACTGCGTGCTGGTGCGCGTATTGAAATCGGCGAAAAAAAGCAAGATCCATTAGACTTTGCACTATGGAAAGCAGCGAAAGAAGGGGAAATTGCGTGGGATAGCCCGTGGGGCAAAGGACGTCCCGGATGGCATATCGAATGTTCAGCGATGGCGCGGAAATATTTAGGTGATACGATCGATATTCATGCTGGTGGTCAAGATTTAACGTTTCCGCATCATGAAAATGAAATTGCGCAATCGGAAGCATTGACAGGAAAAACGTTCGCAAAATATTGGCTGCATAACGGGTACATTAACATTAACAATGAAAAAATGTCAAAATCGCTTGGCAACTTCGTTCTTGTACACGATATTGTGAAGCAAATCGATCCACAAGTGCTGCGTTTCTTTATGTTGTCTGTTCATTATCGCCATCCGATTAACTATAGTGAGGAACTATTAGAAAGCACAAAAAATGGGTTGGAGCGATTAAAAACAGCGTATACGAATTTAACACACCGTCTTGCAAGTAGTAGCAATTTAACTGATCACGACGAGCAATGGCTAGCGAAAATAGAGGAATGCCGCGCTGCCTTTATTCAGGAAATGGATGATGATTTTAATACAGCAAACGCAATCGCTGTGCTATTTGAACTGGTGAAGCATGCGAATGTATATTTGCTTGAGAAAAATACAGCGGAAACGGTCATCCACACCTTTTTGCAGACGTTCGAACAGTTGTTGGATGTATTAGGCATTTCTTTCAAAGAAGAGCTATTGCTTGATGAGGAAATCGAAACGCTTATTCAACAGCGGAGTGAAGCGCGAAAGAACCGGAATTTTGCCTTGGCTGACAAAATTCGCGATGAATTAAAGGCGAAAAATATTATTTTAGAAGATACGCCGCAAGGAACGAGATGGAAAAGAGGATAAATGATGATGAATTTCTCGCTAGTTAAAGATGCCAAGCAATTAAACGGTCTTGCGCTTGCTTACATCGGGGATGCCGTATATGAACTATATGTACGGCATCACCTCCTTTCTAAAGGGAATGTTAAGCCAAATCATTTGCATCGCCAAGCGATTCATTATGTTTCCGCAAAAGCGCAGGCACATATTGTATTAACATTATTAGAACGCACCGTACTGACGGAAGAAGAACAAGCAATAATTCGTCGCGGCCGCAACACTAAATCGATGACAGTACCAAAAAATACAGATGTGCAAACATACCGATATAGTACAGCATTTGAAGCGTTAATCGGCTATCATTTCCTGGGAAATAATGAGGAACGAATGGAAGAATTAATTGCTTATTCGTTTGACATTGTCGAAAGTCAAGAAAGGAAGTTGTAACAATGGACTTGATTATCGGAAAAAATCCTGTCATGGAAGCGTTAAAAACAGAACGGGAAATAAACAAAATTTGGATTGCTGAAGGATCGCAGCGGGGAGCTATGCAGGCAATTGTTCAGCTAGCAAAAGCGCAGAATGTGCTGATTCAATACGTCCCGAAACAAAAGCTTGATCAAATGACGGATGGGAATCATCAAGGAGTAGTGGCTCAAGTAGCTGCTTACCGATATTATGACATTGATGAATTGTTTCGTCGTGCAGCAGACAGAAATGAACCTCCTTTTTTCTTATTGTTGGACGAGCTAGAAGATCCGCATAATTTAGGATCCATTATGAGAACAGCTGATGCAGTAGGTGCACACGGCATTATTATTCCGAAACGCCGTTCCGTCGGTTTGACACAAACAGTAGCGAAAGCCTCGACAGGAGCGATTGAGCATATTCCAGTTGTCCGCGTTACTAATTTAGCAAGAACGATTGAGGAGTTGAAAGAAAAGGGCGTGTGGATTGTTGGAACAGATGCGAAAGCAAAAGATGATTATCGTCAACTGGACGGAACGATGCCAATAGCGCTCATTATTGGCAGCGAAGGAAAAGGAATTAGCCGATTGATTTTAGAGAAATGTGATTTTTTAATTAAACTGCCAATGAGAGGACATGTCACTTCGTTAAACGCCTCGGTTGCTGCAAGCTTATTAATGTATGAGGTGTATCGCAAACGGTATCCTTTAGGAGAGTAAGGCAGATGGACATTTTAATAGTAGACGGATATAACATCATCGGCGCTTGGCCAGAGCTGCGCAAGCTAAAGGGGCACGACTTGTCAGCAGCGCGCGATATGTTAATTGAAAAAATGGCCGAGTATCAAGGATTCACTGGACATAAAGTTATTATCGTTTTCGATGCACATCTCGTACAAGGAATGGAGAAAAAGTATACAAACTATCAAGTGGACGTCATTTTTACAAAGGAACACGAAACAGCGGACGAGCGAATTGAAAAAATGGCAAAACAGCTAATTAACGTTCGAACGAAAGTGTATGTAGCAACATCTGATTATACGGAACAATGGGCCATTTTTGGACAAGGGGCGTTGCGAAAGTCCGCACGGGAACTGCTAATAGAGATGGGGGCAATTGAGCGGAGCATTTCGAAAAAAGTGAAGAACATTCAAGAGAAAAAGCCACAAGCTAAAATCCCGTTGACTGACGAAGTTGCGAAAATTTTCGAAAAATGGCGAAGAGGCGAAAAATGAGTGGTTGACGCTGTAAAAATTTGTGCTGTATAATAATCTTAGTGATTTGTGCGGTCGGGGGGATCGGCGTGGGCGAAGGCTTCAAAAGTGAGCACGACAGACAGTTAGAGCGATTGGAAGACGAAGAATTGGTAGAACGCGTTCATCAAGGAGACAGCGATGCGCTTGATTTTTTAATTCATAAGTATCAAAACTTCGTGCGAGCGAAAGCGCGTTCTTATTTTTTAGTAGGCGCAGACCGCGAAGATATCGTCCAAGAAGGAATGATTGGGCTGTATAAGGCGATTCGCGATTTTAAAGAGGACAAGCTAACGTCGTTTAAGGCGTTTGCCGAGTTGTGCATTACGCGGCAAATGATCACCGCGATCAAAACAGCAACGCGACAAAAACACATTCCGCTCAATTCCTACGTTTCCCTTGACAAACCTATCTATGATGAAGAGTCTGATCGGACATTGATGGATGTCCTCTCAGGGGCGAAACCAACAGACCCAGAAGAACTCATTATTAATCGCGAAGAAGTCGATGATATCGAAGTAAAAATGGCTGAGCTATTAAGCGATTTAGAACGAAAAGTTCTTGTGCTATATTTAGACGGTCGGTCATACCAAGAAATTTCGGAAGAGCTCAACCGTCACGTAAAATCAATCGATAACGCTTTGCAGCGGGTAAAGAGGAAGTTAGAAAAGTATTTAGAACTTCGAGAGATTAGTTTGTAATGTATTGACAGCAAAATATTGGTGTGATAAATTTTTATGGACATCTTGTAGAACGGTGGGGCAGCGATGCGTAAAAAAGTCATCCTAGCTTGTAGTCAATGCAATAGCCGAAACTATTCGACAATGAAAAATGTGATGGGTATGCAAGAACGATTAGAGATGAAGAAGTTTTGCAAAGTATGTAATACCCATACAGTCCACCGTGAAACGAAATGAAATCGGGACAAGCATAGGCAGCTCGAAGTAGTTGGAGGTTACTATCATGCAACGAGTCGTAAAATTTTTCCACGAAGTCGCGCGCGAAATGAAGCGGGTCAGTTGGCCGAAGCGAAAAGAACTAGTGAACTATACGCTCACTGTTTTGGCTACCGTCGCATTTATGACCGTCTTTTTCGCTGTTGTTGATTTAGGAATTTCATCTTTAATTCGTTTTGTGCTTGAATAACAATCGTTTTCGTATGGTATAATGGAAGATAATAAGGTAGACAATGAAAGCCCGGAAACGGGTTTTTGTTTTGTTTATAAAATGGTTTCTAGGGAGGGAAGGACGTTTACGTCCCAGCCAATGGAGAAAAACTGGTATGTCATTCATACGTATTCAGGTTATGAAAATAAAGTAAAAGCCAATTTAGAAAAGCGCGTCGAATCGATGGGAATGCAAGATAAAATTTTTCGCGTTGTTGTTCCAGAAGAAGAAGAAACAGATATGAAAAACGGAAAGAAAAAAGTAATGAAGCGAAAAGTATTCCCTGGATATGTATTAGTGGAAATGATTATGACAGACGACTCTTGGTATGTCGTACGAAATACTCCAGGAGTTACAGGATTTGTCGGCTCCAGTGGGGCAGGCTCAAAACCGACACCGCTTCTTGAAGAAGAAGTACACACCATTTTGAAACGGATGGGGATGTCGCTTACCGAGGTAGACTTTGATTATGAGTTAAGAGAAACCGTTCGCGTAAAAGAAGGTCCGTTCGCAAACTTCGCTGGCACGATTGAAGAGTTTGATTTAGATAAACGAAAAGTAAAAGTTCGCGTCAATATGTTTGGGCGTGAAACGCCGGTAGAGTTAGATTTTTCTCAAATCGAAAAAATCTAAGATGAAATAACTTGCAATAAAAAAGGAAAAGTGATACTATTTTATAGTCAGTATACCTCGTGATAGAGGCTGATAACATTTAACCGTTTATAAATCGATAAATACAGTTTTCTATTCGTGTAGCAATGAACTTATGTCTTATTGCCATAAGGGAGCTTTCGGAATAGAGAATCGTTCTCCTATCTAAGAAAATAGGAGAAAAGGGAGGTTACGCCCTTTTTCGTAACCTAATCGAGTGGGAGGGAACATCCCTAATACCACATCACGGACTTAAGGAGGTGTGTCTCGTGGCTAAAAAAGTAATCAAAGTCGTGAAGCTACAAATCCCTGCAGGTAAAGCGAACCCGGCACCACCAGTTGGTCCAGCGTTAGGTCAAGCTGGTGTTAACATCATGGGATTCTGTAAAGAATTCAATGCTCGTACAGCTGACCAAGCAGGTTTGATTATTCCTGTTGAAATTACGGTATACGAGGACCGTTCATTTACATTCATTACGAAAACTCCACCTGCTGCTGTATTACTTAAAAAAGCAGCTGGTATCGAGTCAGGTTCCGGCGAACCAAACCGTAATAAAGTAGCGACAATCAAGCGCGACAAAGTGCGTGAGATTGCTGAGACGAAAATGCCAGACTTAAATGCAGCGAGCATTGAAGCTGCAATGCGCATGGTTGAAGGTACAGCCCGCAGCATGGGCATTGTTATCGAAGACTAATGGAGCATAGGCTGGCTAGGGAAGGTTGCGACTACAAGGATTCATTCCTTTTCGCAACCTTTATTCGTGGGAGGTTATTCCGCTAAAACCACAATAAGGAGGAAATTTAAATGGCTAAAAGAGGAAAAAAATATGTGGAAGCGGCGAAGCTAGTAGACCGCTTTAAAGCGTACTCTGTAACAGAAGCAATTGAACTTGTAAAAAAAACAAGCATTGCAAAGTTTGATGCAACGGTAGAAGTGGCATTCCGTCTAGGGGTTGATCCGAAGAAAGCAGACCAACAAATCCGCGGGGCGGTTGTATTGCCACATGGTACTGGTAAAGTGCAGCGTGTGCTTGTGTTTGCGAAAGGTGAAAAAGCGAAAGAAGCTGAAGCTGCAGGCGCTGATTACGTTGGCGATACAGATTATATCAACAAAATCCAACAAGGTTGGTTTGACTTTGACGTAATCGTTGCTACTCCAGACATGATGGGGGAAGTTGGTAAATTAGGACGTATTTTAGGACCTAAAGGATTAATGCCAAACCCAAAAACTGGTACAGTTACGTTTGATGTAGCAAAAGCAGTAAAAGAAATTAAAGCTGGTAAAGTAGAATATCGTGTAGATAAATCAGGTAACATTCACGTTCCGATCGGAAAAATTTCGTTTGACAGCGAAAAGCTTGTTGATAACTTTACAACTATTTACGAAACAATCTTAAAAGTAAAACCAGCTGCAGCGAAAGGTACGTATGTGAAAAACGTAACGGTTACTTCGACAATGGGACCTGGAATTAAAGTCGATCCTTCTACGTTTGCTGTAGCAAGATAAACGGTTGACTTTTTAGATACGGTTTAGTATGATATACATTGTTTGAAAAACGAATATCATTTGTACCGTAGACAGTAGGTGCTCCAATAGAGCTTAATTTCCTACCGAGGTGTTCCTGACATAGAAAAAGTGCTGTATTAAGCACTTTTAAGGCACCTCCATGTCTACGTAGACATGGAGGTTTTTGCGGTATAAGTGGTTCGGATTTATCTACAGGAGGTGTAAGGATGAGCAGCGCAATCGAACTCAAAAAGCAAGTAGTAGCGGAAATCGCTGACAAATTCCGCGCGAGTAAATCAACGATTATCGTCGACTATCGCGGTCTAAACGTAGCGGAAGTAACGGAGCTTCGTAAGCAGCTTCGTGAAGCAGGCATCGAGTTCAAAGTGTACAAAAACACGCTAACTCGCCGTGCGCTTGCGGAAGTTGGATTAGAAGGATTAGATGAAGTGCTTACAGGTCCGAATGCGATCGCGTTCAGCAACGATGACGTTGTTGCCCCTGCGAAAATTCTAAATGACTTCGCGAAAAAGCACGAAGCATTAGAGATTAAAGCAGGTGTCATCGAAGGAAATGTTGCGACAGTAGAGGAAGTTAAAGCACTTGCAAACCTTCCTTCTCGCGAAGGATTGCTTTCTATGTTGCTTAGTGTTCTTCAAGCACCAATCCGCAACTTCGCGCTTGTTACAAAAGCAGTTGCTGAGCAGAAAGAAGGACAAGGTGCATAAAGTTTCTGGATTTTAATAATTACGATTAAGGGAGGAATATTACAATGACTAAAGAACAAATCATTGAAGCGGTTAAAAATATGACTGTTTTAGAACTAAACGACTTAGTAAAAGCAATTGAAGAAGAGTTCGGAGTAACTGCTGCTGCTCCTGTAGTAGTTGCTGGCGGTGCAGCTGCTGGTGAAGTTGCTGAAGAGAAAACAGAGTTCGACGTTATCCTTAAAGATGGCGGCGCACAAAAAATCAAAGTTATCAAAGTTGTGCGCGAACTTACGGGTCTTGGCTTAAAAGAAGCAAAAGACTTAGTAGACAACACTCCAAAGCCAGTTAAAGAAGGCATCTCTAAAGAAGAAGCAGAAGAAATCAAAGCGAAACTTGAAGAAGCTGGCGCTGTTGTAGAAGTGAAGTAATCTTGTCTAAACGAAAAAAAGCTCGCTATCATTAGCGAGCTTTTTTGCTATGATAAAAAAGAGGGAATGATAAAAGAAAATAAGAAAAAGGTGATGTCGTTGGAACATTATTATTCAAAAACCCCTTCTTCTTCACACCACATACAGACGTGGAATTTTACGTTGCGTGGGAATGAGTTGACATTTACAACAGATAGCGGTGTTTTTTCTAAGCGAGAAGTCGATTTTGGTTCGCGGTTACTAATTGAAACATTTGCAGAACCAGCAATCGATGGGTCTATTTTAGATGTTGGTTGTGGTTACGGACCGATCGGATTGGCTCTCGCAAAGTCGTTTCCAACCCGTCGGGTAGAAATGATTGATATTAACGAGCGGGCAATTGAACTGGCAAACAAAAATAAGCAAATCAATCACCTTCATAACGCAGTTGTTTATCAGAGTGATTTGTTTGCCAACGTTGGAGAGAAGACGTTTGCGTCAATTTTAACAAATCCGCCAATCCGCGCAGGAAAAAAGATTGTTCACGCCATTTTTGAACAAAGCACGAAGCACCTTCTTCCGAAAGGAGAACTGTGGGTTGTCATTCAGAAGAAGCAAGGTGCACCGTCTGCACTCGAGAAGCTACAAACATTATTTCGTCACGTAGAAGTGGTCACAAAGAAAAAAGGATATTATATCATAAAGGCAAAAAAAGATTGACAGTTTTTTTTACCTATGGTAGCATTATAAAATGCCAAATATGTAACCTTATTCGGTGATTGTATGTATAATTTTATTTTCGTTGGGAAAAATTATAAAATCAATAAATAGGTGAAAATGTGGTTTTCTTATATAGAAACCATTTTTCTTTTGTCTCTGATAGTAAGGCAAATATTTCTTGTGTAGAAAAGTTGCCTGCTATTTTCATTAATGCTTGAATTTGAGGGGTGAATCAGTTGACAGGTCAACTAGTTCAATATGGACGACACCGCCAACGAAGAAGTTACGCGCGTATCAGTGAAGTACTCGAGTTACCAAACCTTATCGAAATTCAGACCTCCTCTTATCAATGGTTCCTTGATGAAGGTCTGAGAGAAATGTTCAAAGAAATTTCTCCAATCGAAGACTTTTCCGGAAATCTTTCCCTTGAATTTGTTGATTATAGTCTAGGGGAACCGAAGTACTCGGTAGAAGAATCGAAAGAACGCGATGTGACATATGCAGCGCCGCTTCGCGTGAAAGTGCGCCTTATCAATAAAGAAACAGGCGAAGTGAAGGAACAAGATGTATTCATGGGGGATTTTCCTCTTATGACGGAAACGGGAACGTTCATTATTAATGGTGCTGAACGTGTCATCGCTTCGCAGCTTGTCCGCTCCCCAAGCGTATACTACAGCGGAAAAGTAGACAAAAACGGAAAACGAGGATTTTCTGCGACAGTCATTCCAAACCGTGGCGCATGGTTAGAGTATGAAACCGATGCGAAAGATGTCGTATACGTTCGCATTGATCGTACTCGTAAATTGCCTGTCACCGTTCTCTTACGTGCGCTTGGATTCGGCTCTGACCAAGAAATCATTGATTTAATTGGCGAGAACGAATATCTTCGCAACACGCTTGAAAAAGACAACACGGAAAGTACAGAAAAAGCGTTGCTGGAAATTTATGAGCGGTTGCGCCCAGGTGAACCGCCGACAGTAGAAAACGCGAAAAGTTTATTGATTTCCCGTTTCTTCGACCCGAAGCGCTACGATTTAGCAAGTGTTGGTCGCTATAAAATTAACAAAAAACTCCATATCAAAAATCGACTTTTCAATCAACGGCTCGCGGAGACGCTTGTCAACCATGAAACAGGTGAAATTATTGCTGAAAAAGGAACGGTCATTGACCGCCGGACGTTAGATCGCATTTTGCCTTACTTAGAAAGCGGAATCGGCTTCCGTACGTATAAACAAGCTGGTGGCGTAGTAGACGAAGAATTTACGCTACAATCGATTAAAATTTATGCACCGAACGATCCCGAAGGTGAGCAAGTCATTCATGTCATTGGCAACGGATACATTGCAGAAGACGTTAAACATATTACGCCAAGTGACATCATCGCATCCATTAGCTATTTCTTTAATCTCCTTCACGGAGTCGGTGATACAGACGATATTGACCATCTAGGCAACCGTCGTCTTCGTTCTGTCGGAGAGTTGTTGCAAAACCAATTCCGAATTGGGCTATCGCGCATGGAACGCGTTGTTCGTGAGCGCATGTCCATTCAAGATACGAATACGATTACGCCGCAGCAATTAATTAATATTCGACCAGTTATTGCGGCAATTAAAGAATTTTTCGGTAGCTCGCAGCTTTCGCAGTTTATGGATCAAACGAACCCGCTTGCGGAGTTAACGCATAAACGTCGCCTTTCCGCACTAGGACCTGGTGGTTTGACGCGTGAACGCGCTGGATTCGAAGTTCGCGACGTTCACTATTCTCACTACGGGCGCATGTGTCCAATCGAAACGCCGGAAGGTCCGAACATCGGGTTAATTAACTCGCTTTCGACATATGCAAAAGTCAATAAATTCGGTTTTATTGAAACACCGTATCGCCGTGTTGACCCAGAAACAGGAAAAGTAACGGATCGTATTGATTATTTAACAGCCGACGAAGAAGACAATTACGTCGTTGCTCAAGCAAACGCGCGACTTGCAGAAGACGGCACATTTTTAGACGAAGACATTGTGGCACGTTTCCGTGGTGAAAACATTGTTGTGAAGCGCGACCGTGTCGACTATATGGACGTATCACCAAAGCAAGTCGTCTCTGCAGCGACAGCGTGTATCCCGTTCTTAGAAAATGACGACTCAAACCGTGCATTGATGGGAGCAAACATGCAGCGTCAAGCAGTTCCGCTCTTGCAGCCGGAAGCGCCGATTGTCGGAACAGGAATGGAATATGTGTCGGCGAAAGATTCTGGGGCGGCTGTTATTTGTAAACATCGCGGCATTGTTGAGCGAGTGGAAGCGAAAGAAATTTGGGTACGTCGCCTCATTGAAGTGGACGGCAAAGAAATAAAAGGCGATTTAGATAAATATCGTCTGCTCAAGTTTGTTCGTTCGAACCAAGGTACATGCTACAACCAACGCCCAATCGTGCAAAAAGGGGATATCGTCGAAAAAGGAGAAATTCTTGCTGACGGTCCATCGATGGAAAAAGGGGAGTTGGCGCTTGGCCGCAACGTGCTTGTTGCCTTCATGACATGGGACGGATACAACTACGAAGACGCGATTATTATGAGCGAACGGCTTGTGAAAGAAGACGTATATACGTCTATCCATATTGAAGAATATGAATCAGAATCGCGCGACACGAAGCTTGGTCCTGAGGAAATTACACGTGATATTCCAAACGTCGGAGAAGATGCACTCCGCAATTTAGATGAACGTGGAATTGTGCGCATCGGAGCGGAAGTAAAAGACGGAGACTTGCTTGTCGGGAAAGTGACACCAAAAGGCGTCACCGAGTTAACGGCAGAAGAACGTCTATTGCATGCTATCTTTGGAGAAAAAGCTCGTGAAGTACGGGACACATCACTTCGTGTACCACATGGTGGCGGTGGAATCGTATTAGATGTCAAAGTATTTAACCGTGAAGACGGAGACGAACTTCCTCCTGGCGTGAATCAGCTTGTGCGCGTATACATTGTGCAAAAGCGGAAAATTTCCGAGGGCGATAAAATGGCTGGTCGCCACGGAAATAAAGGGGTTATCTCAAGAATCCTTCCGGAAGAAGACATGCCGTTCTTGCCAGATGGCACACCAGTCGATATCATGTTAAACCCATTAGGCGTTCCGTCGCGGATGAACATCGGGCAAGTGCTTGAGTTGCACCTTGGAATGGCAGCAAGGAAGCTTGGTCTTCATGTCGCTTCCCCGGTATTCGATGGTGCGCGTGAAGAAGATGTGTGGGCAATTTTAGAAGAAGCCGGAATGTCTCGCGATGCAAAAACGGTGTTATACGATGGGCGCACAGGGGAACCATTTGATAACCGTGTATCTGTTGGAATCATGTATATGATTAAACTAGCACACATGGTAGACGACAAGCTCCACGCTCGTTCGACTGGTCCGTACTCGCTCGTGACGCAACAGCCGCTTGGTGGGAAAGCACAATTCGGCGGTCAGCGCTTCGGAGAGATGGAGGTATGGGCACTTGAGGCATATGGTGCAGCATATACGTTACAAGAAATTTTAACCGTCAAATCGGATGACGTCGTCGGTCGGGTGAAAACATACGAAGCAATTGTCAAAGGTGAAAACGTTCCAGAACCAGGGGTTCCAGAATCGTTTAAAGTATTGATTAAAGAACTACAAAGTTTAGGAATGGATGTTACGATTCTTTCAAGCGACGATAAAGAAATTAGCATGGAAAACTTCGATGACGATGACGATGTGCAGCCAGCGGATGCGATGACAGTCGGCATCGTTCCAGAAAAGGAAGAAGAAACTGTCACCAAAGAATAAACGATGAGGCAATAAGGGTAAAACCTGGAGATTGAGAGGGAGGTAGGCCCCTTGCTAGATGTAAATAATTTCGAGTATATGAAAATTGGTCTTGCTTCGCCGGAGAAAATTCGTTCGTGGTCGTATGGCGAAGTGAAAAAACCAGAAACGATCAACTATCGGACGTTAAAACCGGAAAAAGATGGATTGTTCTGCGAGCGCATTTTTGGTCCAACAAAAGACTGGGAGTGCCATTGCGGAAAATATAAGCGCGTACGTTATAAAGGTGTTGTTTGCGATCGCTGTGGCGTGGAAGTAACCCGCGCCAAAGTGCGTCGCGAACGAATGGGGCATATTGAACTAGCTGCTCCTGTTTCGCATATCTGGTACTTCAAAGGAATTCCAAGTCGCATGGGGCTTGTTTTAGACATGTCCCCACGCGCTTTAGAAGAAGTGATCTATTTTGCGTCGTACGTTGTCACTGACCCGGGTGATACGCCGCTAGAGAAAAAACAGCTTCTTTCTGAAAAAGAATACCGAGCTTATCGTGAAAAATACGGAAACTCGTTCCAAGCTTCGATGGGAGCAGAAGCAATTAAAAAGCTTCTACAAGATATCGATTTGGAAAAAGAAGTCGAGTCTTTAAAAGAAGAGTTAAAAACAGCGCAAGGACAACGGCGTGCGCGGGCGATTAAACGGCTAGAAGTATTAGAGGCATTCCGCAATTCTGGGAACGACCCTGCTTGGATGGTGCTGGATGTTCTCCCGGTTATTCCACCGGAATTGCGCCCAATGGTTCAGCTCGACGGCGGTCGCTTTGCAACATCAGACTTAAATGATTTATATCGTCGGGTTATCAACCGTAACAACCGCTTAAAGCGGTTGTTAGATCTCGGCGCACCGAACATTATCGTGCAAAACGAAAAGCGGATGCTTCAAGAAGCGGTTGACGCCCTTATTGATAACGGTCGACGCGGACGTCCAGTCACAGGACCGGGCAACCGTCCGTTAAAATCGTTGTCGCATATGCTAAAAGGAAAGCAAGGCCGTTTTCGACAAAACTTGCTTGGAAAACGTGTCGATTACTCTGGTCGTTCGGTAATCGTTGTCGGCCCGAACTTGAAAATGTACCAATGCGGGTTACCGAAAGAAATGGCGCTTGAATTGTTTAAGCCATTCGTCATGAAAGAGCTAGTTGAGCGCGGATTAGCGCACAATATTAAAAGCGTAAAACGGAAAATTGAGCGTGTGCATCCGGAAGTATGGGACGTACTAGAATCGGTCATTAAAGAACATCCAGTACTTCTCAACCGTGCCCCAACGTTGCACCGTCTTGGAATTCAAGCGTTTGAGCCAACGCTTGTCGAAGGTCGTGCGATTCGTCTACATCCACTGGTATGTACGGCGTACAACGCAGACTTTGACGGCGACCAAATGGCGGTACACGTGCCATTATCGGCGGAAGCGCAAGCAGAAGCTCGTCTATTGATGTTGGCAGCGCAAAACATTTTGAACCCGAAAGATGGAAAACCAGTCGTTACTCCTTCACAAGACATGGTATTAGGAAACTACTACTTGACGATGGAGCGCGAAGGTGCGATCGGTGAAGGTATGATTTTCAAAGATACGGATGAAGCGTTGCTTGCTTACCATAGCGGATATGTCCATCTTCATACACGGATTGCTATTCATGCTGGCTCATTGAAAAACGAAACGTTTACAGAAGAGCAAAACAGTAAGCTGCTCATCACTACTGTCGGGAAATTGATTTTCAACGAAATTTTACCGAAATCATTCCCGTATATTAACGAGCCGACGCAAGAAAATATTGAAGAAAGAACACCGGATAAATATTTCCTTGACAAAGGCGTGAATGTCAAAGAAGAAATTGGCAAACGCGAACTTGTTCCGCCGTTCAAAAAGAAAATACTCGGAAATATTATTGCGGAAGTATTTAAACGTTTCAAAATTACGGAAACATCGAAAATGCTTGACCGTATGAAAGACTTGGGCTTTAAATATTCGACGAAAGCCGGAATTACAATCGGTGTAGCCGATATCGTCGTCTTGCCGGAAAAACAAGAAATTTTACAAGAAGCGCAAACGAAAGTCGATACGGTCTTAAAGCAATTTAGACGCGGGTTAATTACCGACGAAGAACGTTATGAACGCGTCATTTCCATTTGGAGTGCAGCGAAAGATAAAATTCAAAGCAAGTTGATGGAATCGCTCGATAAACGCAATCCAATTTTTATGATGAGTGACTCCGGTGCCCGCGGTAACGCTTCGAACTTTACGCAGCTAGCCGGTATGCGCGGGTTGATGGCGAACCCGGCTGGACGCATTATTGAGTTGCCAATTAAATCATCGTTCCGTGAAGGACTCACCGTATTGGAATACTTTATCTCCACACACGGTGCGCGTAAAGGATTGGCTGATACTGCATTGAAAACAGCCGACTCTGGATATTTAACACGTCGCCTTGTTGACGTTGCACAAGATGTCATTGTTCGAGAAGACGATTGCGGAACAGACCGTGGCATGCTTGTAAGAGCGTTGACGGACGGAACAGAAGTCATCGTCAAACTGGAAGAACGGTTAGTTGGACGCTATGCAAGAAAGACGATCAAACATCCAGAAACAAACGAAATTATCATTCGCGAAAACGAAATGATTACCGAAGATATCGCCAATGCGATTATTAAAGCGGGTATTGACAAAGTATGGATTCGTTCAGCATTTACATGTAACACGCGCCACGGCGTATGTAAAAAATGTTACGGACGCAACCTTGCAACCGGATCGGAAGTAGAAGTGGGTGAAGCAGTGGGTATTATCGCTGCGCAATCAATCGGTGAACCTGGTACGCAGTTGACGATGCGTACATTCCATACCGGTGGGGTCGCAGGCGACGACATTACTCAAGGTTTACCTCGTGTTCAAGAGCTGTTTGAAGCGCGCAATCCGAAAGGGCAAGCCGTCATTTCTGAAATTGACGGAGTCGTCGTTTCAATTACCGAAACTCGTGATCATCAACAAGAAATCGTCGTAAAAGGCGATGTGGAAACACGTACGTATACTGCACCGTATAATGCAAGACTAAAGGTTCAAGAAGGGCAACATGTCGAACGCGGTCAAGAACTAACGGAAGGCTCGATTGACCCGAAAGAACTGCTCAAAGTAAAAGACATTACAGCCGTACAAGAGTACTTGCTTCGTGAAGTACAAAAAGTATACCGTATGCAAGGGGTAGAAATTAGCGACAAGCATATTGAAGTTATGGTTCGCCAAATGCTTCGGAAAGTGCGCGTAATCGATGCAGGAGATACGGATGTACTTCCAGGCACGTTGCTCGATGTTCATCAGTTTACGGACGCAAACGCCAAAGTGTTGCTAGAAGGTAAACGCCCAGCAACTGCTCGCCCAGTATTACTGGGAATTACAAAGGCATCGCTTGAAACGGATTCGTTCTTATCAGCAGCGTCATTCCAAGAAACGACCCGCGTCCTAACCGATGCAGCAATTAAAGGAAAACGAGACGAATTGCTTGGGTTAAAAGAAAACGTCATTATTGGAAAACTCGTTCCTGCTGGAACAGGAATGGCGCGTTATCGCAAAATCAAACCAGTCGTGAAAAAACAAGAACAAGTACCAACATCATAAACTAGTTACCGGTAAGCTTTTGCTTGCCGGTAACAAAAATAATAGTTGACAATGCCATAAGAAAATGTTAATGTAATAAAGGTGTTCCAAAAACCTGGTACTTTGGAGGATATTTTAAAATGTCTTATGAAAAAGTATTACAGGCTCAAGAAGTAGTTGTCGGAACAAAGCAAACAGTTCGTGCTCTAAAAGAAGGAAACGTACGGGAAGTAGTGATAGCGGAAGATGCTGACAAAGCGATTACTGATAAAATCGTTGAAGCAGCAAAAGAAGCGAACGTTCCTGTAAGGAAAGTAGACTCGATGAAAAAGCTCGGGAAAGCGTGCAAAATCCAAGTGGGAGCAGCAGCTGTTGCGATTATTCGTTAAAACTGTTTTTGTGGTTTCACTACAAAAACTTTGTTTTTGCATAAATAATGAGCCACCTGGATGTGTGGGCTTGAACTTACGTGTGAAGGGAGGAAATTTATCATGCCTACAATTAATCAGCTAGTACGCAAAGGTCGTACGAAAAAAGTGGTAAAATCTAAATCCCCTGCTTTAAATAAAGGGTACAACAGCTTTAAAAAAGTACAAACAAACGTTGCATCTCCACAAAAACGTGGGGTGTGCACACGTGTAGGTACAATGACGCCGAAGAAGCCAAACTCAGCGCTTCGTAAATATGCTCGTGTACGTTTATCAAACGGTATTGAGGTAACAGCATACATTCCTGGTATCGGCCATAACTTACAAGAGCACAGTGTTGTATTAATTCGCGGCGGACGTGTAAAAGACTTGCCAGGGGTACGCTATCACATCGTTCGTGGTGCGCTTGACACTGCTGGGGTAGCAAACCGTATGCAAGGTCGTTCGAAGTATGGTGCGAAAAGACCAAAAGCAGCGAAAAAATAATTGGTTGTTAAAAGCAAAAAATTAGGATTTTTTTCTTGAAGGGAGGAAAAACTATGCCACGTAAAGGTCCGGTTCCAAAACGAGATGTGCTACCAGATCCGATTTACAATTCTAAACTTGTTACACGCCTGATCAACAAAATTATGATCGACGGAAAAAAAGGAAAAGCGCAAAAAATTCTTTACACAGCATTTGATATTATCCGTGAACGCACTGGCAAAGATCCAATGGAAGTATTCGAACAAGCATTGAAAAACGTTATGCCTGTTCTTGAAGTGCGCGCTCGTCGCGTCGGTGGTGCGAACTACCAAGTTCCAGTAGAAGTTCGTCCAGATCGTCGTACAACATTAGGTCTTCGCTGGCTAGTTAACTACGCTCGTCTTCGTGGGGAAAAAACGATGGAAGAGCGTCTAGCAAACGAAATTTTAGATGCAGCAAACAACACAGGTGCATCGGTGAAGAAACGCGAAGATACACACAAAATGGCAGAAGCGAACAAAGCGTTTGCTCACTATCGTTGGTAATCATTTTTTTCACAATGAAGTTATTCGTTTGTATTGTATAATAGGAATAGGTGAAGGTAGCAAGCTAGCTCCTCACCTATATTCCTATATTTGCAACTTTTTATCACACGATATTTACTTAAAGGAAGGAGAAAAAACCAAGATGGCAAGAGAGTTCTCCTTAGAAAACACTCGCAATATTGGTATCATGGCTCACATCGATGCCGGTAAAACAACAACAACAGAACGTATCCTTTTCTACACAGGACGCGTTCATAAAATTGGGGAAGTCCACGAAGGCGCAGCAACGATGGACTGGATGGAACAAGAACAAGAGCGCGGAATTACGATTACGTCTGCCGCAACAACTGCGCAATGGAAAGGTCACCGCATTAACATCATCGACACACCAGGACACGTAGACTTCACAGTAGAAGTGGAACGCTCATTGCGTGTATTAGATGGTGCGGTAGCTGTACTTGATGCGCAATCTGGGGTAGAGCCGCAAACGGAAACAGTATGGCGCCAAGCGACTACATACGGCGTTCCGCGTATCGTGTTCGTTAACAAAATGGACAAGATTGGTGCGGATTTCCTGTACTCGGTGAAAACGCTTCATGATCGTTTGCAAGCAAATGCGCACCCAGTACAATTGCCAATAGGTGCTGAAGATCAGTTTACTGGTATCATTGACCTTGTCGAAATGTGTGCGTACCACTATCATGATGAGTTAGGGAAAAACATTGAACGCATTGAAATCCCAGAAGATTATCGTGATATGGCGGAAGAATACCGTGGAAAATTAATCGAAGCCGTAGCAGAACTTGATGAAGAATTAATGATGAAATATTTAGAAGGGGAAGAAATTACAAAAGAAGAGTTGAAGGCAGCCATTCGCAAAGCAACCGTTTCTGTTGAATTCTTCCCTGTATTCTGCGGTTCTGCATTTAAAAACAAAGGCGTTCAGTTAATGCTTGACGGTGTCGTCGATTATTTACCTTCTCCAGTGGATATCCCTGCGATTAAAGGGATTGTTCCTGATACAGAAGAAGAAACAGTGCGTGAATCTCGCGACGATGCACCGTTCGCTGCATTAGCGTTTAAAATTATGACAGACCCTTATGTTGGGAAGTTGACGTTCTTCCGTGTGTACTCTGGTACATTAGATTCTGGTTCTTACGTATTGAACTCAACAAAACGTAAACGCGAGCGCATCGGTCGTATTCTACAAATGCATGCGAACCATCGCCAAGAAATTTCGAAAGTTTACGCAGGGGATATCGCTGCAGCGGTCGGTTTAAAAGATACAACGACTGGGGATACGTTGTGTGATGAAAAAGCACCTGTCATCCTTGAATCGATGACATTCCCAGAGCCAGTCATCCAGATCGCGATTGAGCCGAAATCGAAAGCGGATCAAGACAAAATGAGCACAGCGTTGCAAAAACTTCAAGAAGAAGATCCAACATTCCGCGCATGGACAGACCAAGAAACAGGTCAAACGATCATCGCAGGAATGGGTGAGCTTCACCTTGACATTATCGTCGACCGTATGCGTCGTGAATTCAAAGTCGAAGCAAATGTCGGTGCTCCGCAAGTTGCGTACCGCGAAACATTCCGCAAATCTGCGCAAGTCGAAGGAAAATTCGTGCGCCAGTCTGGTGGTCGCGGTCAATACGGTCACGTTTGGATCGAATTCTCGCCAAATGAAGAAGGAAAAGGATTCGAATTTGAAAACGCGATCGTCGGTGGGGTTGTTCCGAGAGAATACATCCCAGCAATTCAAGCAGGTCTTGAAGATGCAATGCAAAATGGAGTGCTTGCTGGATATCCGGTTGTCGATATTAAAGCGAAGCTATTCGACGGTTCTTACCACGATGTCGACTCCAGTGAAATGGCGTTCAAAATCGCTGCTTCACTTGCATTGAAAAATGCGGCAACAAAATGTGATCCAGTATTGCTTGAACCAATTATGAGAGTTGAGGTCATCGTCCCTGAAGAATATTTAGGAGATATCATGGGTGACATCACATCTCGCCGCGGCCGCGTAGAAGGTATGGAAGCGCGCGGAAACGCTCAAGTTGTTCGCGCAATGGTTCCACTATCTGAAATGTTCGGCTATGCCACTTCATTGCGTTCTAACACGCAAGGTCGGGGAACATTCACGATGGTATTCGATCATTACGAAGAAGTTCCGAAGAGCATCGCTGAAGAAATCATCAAAAAAAATAAAGGTGAATAATTGATTTTCCAGCGCTGTTCAAGTATAAATACTTATGTAAGACTTGGAAGCGGACATGCTTGCATGTTCGTTTCCGAGCATCCTATATACTCAAAATCTAATATGAAATCTATATTTAAGGAGGATATTTCTAATGGCTAAAGCGAAATTCGAACGTACGAAACCACACGTTAACATTGGTACAATCGGCCACGTTGACCATGGGAAAACAACTTTAACAGCAGCAATCACAACAGTTCTTGCAAAACAAGGAAAAGCAGAAGCACGCGCTTATGACCAAATCGACGCTGCTCCAGAGGAGCGTGAGCGCGGAATCACAATCTCAACTGCACACGTTGAGTATGAAACAGACAATCGTCACTATGCGCACGTTGACTGCCCAGGCCACGCTGACTACGTAAAAAACATGATCACTGGTGCAGCACAAATGGACGGTGCGATCCTTGTTGTATCTGCAGCTGACGGTCCAATGCCACAAACTCGCGAGCACATTCTTCTTTCTCGCCAAGTAGGCGTACCGTACATCGTTGTATTCTTAAACAAATGCGACATGGTAGACGACGAAGAACTATTAGAGCTTGTTGAAATGGAAGTTCGCGACCTATTATCTGAATACGACTTCCCTGGCGATGAAATCCCAGTAATTAAAGGTTCTGCATTGAAAGCACTTGAAGGCGATGCTGAATGGGAAGCAAAAATCATCGAGCTTATGAACGCGGTTGACGAGTATATCCCAACTCCACAACGCGAAGTTGACAAACCGTTCATGATGCCAGTTGAGGACGTATTCTCAATCACTGGTCGTGGTACAGTTGCTACTGGCCGTGTTGAGCGCGGTATCTTAAAAGTTGGTGATCAAGTAGAAATCATCGGTCTTTCTGAAGAGCCAAAAGCAACAACGGTTACAGGTGTAGAAATGTTCCGTAAGCTTCTTGACCAAGCAGAAGCTGGTGACAACATTGGTGCGCTTCTTCGTGGGGTATCTCGTGACGAAGTACAACGTGGTCAAGTACTTGCAAAACCAGGTACAATCACACCACATACAAAATTCAAAGCGCAAGTTTACGTCTTGTCAAAAGAAGAAGGTGGACGTCATACTCCATTCTTCTCTAACTACCGTCCACAATTCTACTTCCGTACAACGGACGTAACAGGTATCATCCAACTTCCAGAAGGCGTTGAGATGGTTATGCCTGGCGACAACATCGAAATGACAGTAGAACTAATCGCACCAATCGCGATCGAAGAAGGTACAAAATTCTCGATCCGTGAAGGTGGCCGTACAGTAGGCGCAGGTTCTGTATCTCAAATCATCGAGTAATGAATCAAAGCAGGTTTGCTTAAAGGCAAGCCTGCTTTTTTTACTGCCTCATGCTAGGTTGAAAGTGATTGGATAGATGTGTATAATAAAAGAAGTGTGCAAGTATCCGATATTTTACTTGCATTTTGCTTTTTCTATCTGTATAATGTTTAATGTTGGTCTTTGACTGCGATGAAGTGGAAGGTTGCTGACACACCCGGCCGCTTTGCCATGGCGAGTGTGAGGAAATTTCCACGGAGAATGTCTATTTTGAAAATAGGCGAAGAAGGAGGGAAAATAATGGCAAAAGAAAAAATTCGTATCCGTTTAAAAGCTTACGATCATCGAATCCTTGATCAATCTGCTGAAAAAATCGTAGAAACAGCAAAACGTTCTGGTGCAAAAGTATCTGGACCGATCCCACTACCAACAGAAAGAACTGTTTATACGATTTTACGCGCTGTTCACAAGTATAAAGATTCTCGTGAACAATTCGAAATGCGTACACATAAACGCTTGATCGATATCGTAAACCCAACTCCGCAAACAGTGGATTCGCTTATGCGCCTTGATTTGCCATCTGGTGTCGATATTGAAATTAAGCTTTAATTGTCAAAATGAACTTATAGGAGGTGTGACGAATGACCAAAGGAATCTTAGGTAGAAAAATCGGGATGACGCAAGTATTCGCGGAAAACGGTGACTTAATTCCTGTAACAGTAATTGAAGCGACTCCAAACGTCGTACTTCAAAAGAAAACGGTGGAAAACGACGGGTATGAGGCGATTCAATTAGGGTTTGAAGACAAACGGGAAAAATTAGCGAACAAACCGGAAAAAGGACATGCTGCGAAAGCGAATACTGCTCCTAAGCGCTTCATTCGTGAAATTCGCGGTGCAAACGTAGCGGAATATGAAGTTGGTCAGGAAGTCAAAGTAGATATTTTCGCTGAAGGCGATATTGTAGATGTAACAGGGGTTTCGAAAGGGAAAGGATTCCAAGGTGCAATTAAGCGCCATGGCCAATCTCGTGGACCGATGGCACACGGTTCTCGTTACCATCGTCGTCCTGGTTCAATGGGTCCAATCGCGCCAAACCGTGTATTCAAATCGAAAGAATTGCCAGGTCGTATGGGTGGCGAACGCGTAACAGTACAAAACTTAAAAATCGTGAAAGTTGATACAGAACGCAACTTGCTTCTTATCAAAGGAAACGTTCCAGGTCCAAACAAAGGGCTTGTAGTCATTAAAAGTGCGGTTAAAGCGAAAGTGAAATAACTTTGTTAAGAAAGGAGGAACTATCCAATGCCAAAAGTAGCATTGTACAACCAAAACGGAGCAACTGTCGGAGAAATCGAGTTGAATGATTCCGTATTTGGTATTGAGCCTAACAAACATGTGTTATTTGAAGCAGTGATTATGCAACGTGCTTCTTTGCGTCAAGGAACGCATAAAACGAAAAATCGTGCGGAAGTAAGCGGCGGTGGTCGTAAACCATGGCGTCAAAAAGGTACTGGCCGTGCACGTCAAGGGTCGATTCGTTCTCCACAATGGCGTGGTGGTGGTACGGTATTCGGTCCGGTTCCGCGTAGCTACAGCTACAAAT
Source organism: Anoxybacillus amylolyticus (assembly GCF_001634285.1). GTDB lineage: Bacteria > Bacillota > Bacilli > Bacillales > Anoxybacillaceae > Anoxybacteroides > Anoxybacteroides amylolyticum. The sequence goes on along the minus strand of NZ_CP015438.1, from coordinate 60,087 downwards.
TACCGAAAAAAGTACGCCGTTTAGCAATCAAATCAGCATTATCTTCTAAAGTGCTTGAAAACAACATTGTTGTATTAGACAACTTAGCGCTTGAAGCACCAAAAACGAAAGAAATGGTAAAAATTTTAAGCAACCTTTCTGTTGACCGCAAGGCGCTAATTGTAACAGCAGATTTTAACGAAAACGTCTTATTATCTGCGCGCAACATTCCGGGGGTAACTGTCGTTACAGCAAGCGGAATCAACGTTCTTGATGTACTCAATCACGACAAGCTTGTCATCACAAAAGCTGCCGTGGAAAAAGTAGAGGAGGTGCTTGCATAATGAAAGATCCTCGCGATATTATTAAGCGCCCCGTTATCACTGAAAACTCAATGAATTTAGTGGCACAAAAAAAATATACGTTTGAAGTTGACGTAAAAGCAAACAAAACAGAAGTAAAAGACGCAGTAGAAGCGATTTTCGGTGTGAAAGTCGAAAAGGTCAACATTATGAACTACAAAGGGAAGTTCAAACGTGTTGGTCGTTATAGCGGGCTCACAAACCGTCGCCGCAAAGCAATCGTGACATTAACGCCAGACAGCAAAACAATCGAGCTATTTGAAGCATAAGTTTAAAAGTGAAGGAGGGAAACCGATATGGCGATTAAAAAGTATAAACCAACGTCAAACGGTCGCCGTGGCATGACAGTTCTTGATTTCTCAGAAATCACAACTGACAAGCCAGAGAAATCATTGCTTGCGCCTTTAAAGAAAAAAGGTGGTCGTAACAACCAAGGTAAATTGACTGTTCGTCACCAAGGTGGCGGTCATAAGCGTCAATATCGGATCATCGATTTCAAACGCGACAAAGATGGCATTCCAGGACGCGTTGCTACAATTGAGTACGATCCAAACCGCTCTGCGAACATCGCATTAATCCATTATGCGGACGGTGAGAAACGTTACATCATCGCTCCGAAAAACTTAGAAGTAGGCATGGAAATCATGTCTGGTAAAGATGCGGACATCAAAGTAGGGAACGCACTACCACTTGCGAACATCCCAGTCGGTACGCTAGTACACAACATCGAATTAAAACCAGGCAAAGGCGGGCAGCTTGTTCGTTCTGCAGGAACATCTGCACAAGTGCTTGGTAAAGAAGGAAAATACGTACTTGTTCGTTTAGCTTCCGGTGAAGTTCGCATGATTTTAGCAACTTGCCGCGCAACTGTCGGTCAAGTTGGTAACGAACAACATGAGCTTGTGAACATCGGTAAAGCAGGACGCGCTCGTTGGTTAGGCATTCGTCCGACAGTTCGCGGTTCTGTTATGAACCCAGTCGATCACCCACATGGTGGTGGTGAAGGTAAAGCACCAATCGGACGCAAATCGCCAATGACTCCATGGGGCAAACCAACACTTGGATTCAAAACGCGCAAAAAGAAAAACAAATCGGATAAATTTATCGTACGTCGTCGTAAAAAATAACGGGGTTGAACTACGGTTCTTAAGAACCGTAGAACAATCACGAAGGGAGGTTCATTTATGGGTCGCAGCTTAAAAAAAGGTCCTTTCTGTGATGATCATTTAATGAAAAAAATCGAAAAATTAAATGAGACAGGACAAAAACAAGTAATTAAAACATGGTCTCGTCGTTCAACCATTTTCCCACAATTTATCGGACATACAATTGCTGTGTATGATGGACGTAAACACGTACCAGTTTACATCACAGAGGATATGGTAGGACATAAGCTTGGCGAATTCGCGCCAACTCGCACATACAAAGGCCATGCTGCTGATGACAAGAAGACAAGACGTTAATATGAGAGGAGGCTTTCATTATGCAAGCTAAAGCTGTTGCTAGAACGGTTCGTATTGCTCCTCGTAAAGCTCGCTTAGTGATTGATTTAATTCGAGGAAAGCAAGTAGGTGAAGCAGTAGCCATTCTTCGCCACACACCAAAAGCTGCTTCTCCGATTATCGAGAAGGTATTAAAATCAGCCGTTGCAAACGCAGAACATAACTACGATATGGATGTTAACAATTTAGTGATTACAGAAGCATACGTGGACGAAGGTCCGACGTTGAAACGTTTCCGTCCGCGCGCAATGGGTCGTGCAAGCGCGATTAACAAACGCACAAGCCATATTACAATCGTTGTTTCAGAAAAGAAGGAGGGATAATCAGTGGGTCAAAAGGTAAATCCAGTCGGTCTCCGCATTGGTATTATCCGTGATTGGGAATCAAGATGGTATGCGGAAAAAGATTACGCAGACCTTTTACATGAAGACCTTAAAGTACGTGAGTACATTACGAAACGCTTAAGCGACGCAGCGGTTTCACGCGTAGAAATCGAACGTGCAGCAAATCGCGTGAACATCACGATTCATACTGCAAAACCAGGAATGGTTATCGGTAAAGGCGGTACAGAAGTTGAAGCGCTTCGTAAAGCTCTTAGTCAATTAACTGGGAAACGCGTACACATCAACATTTTAGAAATTAAAAAACCAGACTTAGACGCAAAATTAGTCGCAGAAAACATTGCGCGTCAAATTGAAAACCGCGTATCGTTCCGTCGTGCGCAAAAACAAGCGATTCAACGCACAATGCGCGCAGGAGCAAAAGGAATTAAAACGATGGTATCTGGTCGTCTAGGCGGGGCAGACATTGCTCGCTCTGAACATTACAGTGAAGGAACAGTTCCACTCCACACTCTTCGCGCTGACATCGATTATGCAACTGCAGAAGCAGACACAACATACGGAAAAATCGGTGTGAAAGTATGGATTTATCGTGGAGAGGTCCTTCCGACGAAAAAGAAAACTGAGGAAGGAGGAAATTAATCATGTTAATGCCAAAACGCGTAAAATTCCGTCGTGAACATCGTGGACGCATGAAAGGTCGTGCAAAAGGCGGTACAGAAGTACATTTTGGTGAATACGGATTACAAGCATTAGAATCTGCTTGGATCACGAACCGTCAAATTGAAGCTGCTCGTCGTGCGATGACTCGTTACATGAGACGTGGCGGTAAAGTATGGATTAAAATCTTCCCTTCAAAACCTTACACGGCGAAACCGCTAGAAGTGCGGATGGGTTCCGGTAAAGGGGCGCCAGAAGGCTGGGTAGCAGTCGTGAAACCTGGCAAAGTCATGTTTGAAATCGCGGGTGTTTCTGAAGAAGTAGCACGTGAAGCATTACGTCTTGCTTCTCACAAACTTCCGATCAAATGTAAGTTCGTAAAACGTGAAGAAATTGGTGGTGAATCTAATGAAAGCTAAAGAAATCCGTGACCTTACCACTGCCGAGATTGAACAAAAAATTAAATCGTTGAAAGAAGAGTTGTTTAACCTTCGTTTCCAATTAGCAACAGGCCAATTGGAAAACACAGCGCGCATTCGTGAAGTGCGCAAAGCAATTGCACGCATGAAAACGATCATCCGCGAAAGAGAGATCGCTGCGAATAAATAATGGCTTGAGAGGAGGTTCGCGAAATGAGTGAACGCAATCAACGCAAAGTATACGTTGGCCGTGTTGTTTCTGATAAAATGGACAAAACAATCACGGTTCTTGTCGAAACTTACAAAAAGCACCCGCTTTATGGAAAGCGTGTAAAATACTCAAAAAAATACAAAGCGCATGACGAAAACAACGTAGCAAAAGTTGGCGACATCGTGAAAATCATGGAAACTCGCCCGCTTTCTGCAACAAAGCGTTTCCGTCTTGTCGAAGTAGTGGAAAAAGCGGTTATTCTTTAATATGTTCGGATCGGTGATACAATTCCGAAGGGAGGTTTCGTAAATGATTCAACAAGAAACTCGTATGAAAGTTGCTGACAACTCTGGTGCGCGCGAAGTGCTTGTCATCAAAGTACTAGGTGGTTCTGGTCGTCGTTATGCAAACATCGGTGACGTTGTCGTTGTAACAGTTAAGGACGCAACACCAGGTGGCGTTGTTAAAAAAGGTCAAGTAGTGAAAGCGGTCGTTGTCCGCACAAAACGCGGCGTGCGTCGTTCAGACGGTTCTTACATCCGCTTTGATGAGAACGCATGCGTCATTATTCGTGACGATAAGAGCCCACGCGGAACACGTATTTTCGGACCAGTTGCGCGTGAATTGCGCGAAAAAGATTTCATGAAAATCGTTTCTTTAGCTCCAGAAGTAATTTAATGAAAAGGAAAAGCCTTTCAAGGAGGTGCGAACTGCGATGCATGTAAAAAAAGGTGATAAAGTACAAGTAATCTCTGGAAAAGACAAAGGGAAACAAGGCGTAATCCTTGCAGCGTTCCCGAAACAAAACCGAGTGCTTGTCGAAGGAGTAAACATCGTTAAAAAACACGCAAAACCATCTCAAGCAAATCCTCAAGGCGGTATTATTAGCAAAGAGGCACCAATTCACGTTTCTAACGTAATGCCTCTAGATCCTAAAACAGGAACGCCAACTCGCGTAGGATATAAAGTAGTAGATGGAAAAAAAGTACGTTACGCGAAAAAATCTGGTGAAATTTTAGATAAATAATCGTGATGTGAGAAAGGAGGTACTTACATGAACCGCCTAAAAGAAAAATATATGAAAGAAGTTACTCCTGCTCTCATGAGCAAGTTTAACTATAAATCTGTAATGCAAGTTCCAAAAATTGAAAAAATCGTTATTAACATGGGTGTCGGTGATGCGGTGCAAAACGCCAAAGCACTAGACAGCGCTGTGGAAGAATTAGCGCTAATTTCTGGTCAAAAGCCAGTGGTAACTCGTGCGAAAAAATCAATCGCTGGCTTCCGTCTTCGTGAAGGAATGCCAATCGGAGCGAAAGTAACATTGCGTGGCGAGCGTATGTATGAGTTTTTAGACAAGTTAATCTCTGTTTCGCTTCCACGCGTACGCGACTTCCGCGGTGTATCGAAAAAAGCGTTTGACGGACGTGGAAACTATACGCTAGGGATTAAAGAGCAATTAATTTTCCCTGAGATTGATTACGATAAAGTCAACAAAGTTCGCGGGATGGACATTGTCATCGTTACTACTGCGAACACAGACGAAGAAGCTCGTGAGTTATTAACATTGCTCGGTATGCCGTTCCAAAAATAATGATCCCATTCGTAAAAAGAGGGAGGCGAAAATGTGGCTAAGAAATCAATGATCGCGAAACAAAAACGCACGCCAAAGTTTAAAGTACAAGCGTACACTCGTTGTGAGCGTTGCGGACGCCCGCACTCTGTGTATCGAAAATTTAAACTTTGCCGTATTTGTTTCCGTGAATTAGCGTATAAAGGTCAAATTCCTGGTGTGAAAAAAGCAAGCTGGTAATCAACCCGTGAATTGGGAAGGAGGTAAAACATAATGGTGATGACAGATCCAATTGCAGATATGCTAACTCGCATTCGTAATGCGAACATGGTACGTCACGAGAAACTAGAAGTTCCGGCTTCGAAAATGAAAAGAGAAATCGCAGAAATTTTAAAACGTGAAGGTTTCATTCGTGATGTCGAATACATTGAAGACAACAAACAAGGGATTCTCCGTATCTTCTTAAAATACGGTCCGAATAATGAGCGTGTAATTACAGGGCTTAAACGCATTAGCAAACCTGGATTGCGTGTATATGCAAAAGCAAATGAAGTACCACGTGTACTGAACGGTTTAGGTATTGCAATTCTTTCTACGTCTCAAGGAATTTTAACAGATAAAGAAGCGCGTCAAAAAGGAACTGGCGGCGAAGTGTTAGCATACATTTGGTAATTAGTCTTTTCAAGAATGGAGGTGTCAAGTATGTCACGTGTTGGTAAAAAACCAATTGAAATTCCGGCTGGTGTCACAGTCACAATCAACGGCAACACAGTTACAGTAAAAGGACCGAAAGGCGAATTGACTCGCACTTTCCATCCGGACATGACGATTACGTTAGAAGGTAATACCTTAACGGTTACTCGCCCAAGCGATGAAAAAGCGCATCGTACACTTCACGGTACGACTCGCAGTTTGCTTGCAAACATGGTGGAAGGTGTTTCGAAAGGATATGAGAGAGGGCTTGAATTAGTAGGGGTCGGTTACCGTGCTTCCAAACAAGGCAAAAAACTTGTGCTTAGCGTCGGTTACTCTCATCCTGTCGAAATCGAACCAGAAGAAGGGCTTGAAATCGAAGTTCCTTCACAAACAAAAATCATTGTTAAAGGTGCGGATAAACAACGCGTTGGTGAATTAGCAGCGAATATTCGTGCGGTACGTTCGCCAGAACCGTATAAAGGAAAAGGAATTCGTTACGAAGGCGAAGTTGTACGTCGCAAAGAGGGTAAAACAGGTAAAAAATAATGCTGCTTAGGTAAATGAAAGGAGTGACGGAAATGATCACTAAGCTTGATAAAAACGCAGTTCGGAAAAAAAGACACGCTCGTGTTCGTCGTAAAGTAGTTGGAACTGCTGAACGTCCACGCTTAAATGTGTTCCGTTCGAACAAGCACATTTACGCGCAAATTATTGATGATGTCAAAGCAGTAACGATTGTTAGTGCGTCAACATTAGATAAAGAATTCAACTTAGAATCAACTGGAAACGTAGAAGCAGCTCAAAAAGTGGGCGAACTAGTTGCAAAACGTGCATTAGAAAAAGGAATTAAAAACGTCGTATTTGATCGTGGCGGTTACTTATATCATGGACGTGTAAAAGCACTTGCAGACGCTGCTCGTGAAGCGGGTCTAGAATTCTAATTATAAAGGAGGGACAAAGATGCGTCGCATTGATCCAAACAAACTTGAACTTGAAGAACGCGTTGTTGCCGTTAACCGCGTAGCAAAAGTAGTAAAAGGTGGACGTCGATTCCGTTTCGCTGCTCTAGTCGTTGTCGGAGATAAAAACGGTCATGTCGGATTTGGAACAGGAAAAGCTCAAGAAGTTCCAGATGCGATTCGCAAAGCAATTGAAGATGCTAAGAAAAACTTAATTACTGTACCAATCGTTGGCACAACAATCCCTCACGAAGTGATCGGACACTTCGGTGCAGGCGAAATCATCTTAAAGCCAGCTTCCGAAGGTACAGGGGTTATCGCTGGTGGTCCTGCTCGTGCGGTATTAGAGTTGGCAGGCGTTAGCGACATTTTATCAAAATCGATCGGCTCGAACACACCAATCAACATGGTGCGCGCAACAATTGACGGCTTAAAGCAATTGAAACGTGCTGAAGACGTAGCAAAATTGCGCGGTAAAACAGTTGAGGAACTGTTAGGATAAGGAGGGAAATACAATGGCGAAAAAATTAGCGATTACCCTCACTCGCAGCGTGATTGGTCGTCCGGAAGATCAACGCGTCACGGTTAAAACATTAGGATTACGAAAATTGCATCAAACAGTTGTGCATAACGACAATCCAGCCATTCGCGGAATGATTAATAAAGTGTCTCATCTTGTAAAAGTTCAAGAATTAGAACAATAATGAACATAAGGAGGTGCCTCGCGATGAAACTTCATGAACTACAACCAGCACCAGGTTCCCGCAAAGAACGTAACCGTGTAGGTCGCGGGATCGGTTCTGGTAACGGGAAAACGTCTGGAAAAGGTCATAAAGGTCAAAACGCTCGTTCTGGTGGCGGTGTAAGACTTGGTTTTGAAGGTGGTCAAACTCCGCTATTCCGTCGTTTACCAAAACGCGGCTTTACAAACATTCATCGTAAAGAATATGCGATCGTCAACCTTGATGCGTTAAACCGTTTTGAAGACGGTACAGAAGTCACACCTGAACTTTTATTAGAAACAGGCGTTGTCAGCAAACTAAAAGCAGGTGTAAAAATTCTCGGGAACGGTCAAATTGAGAAAAAATTGACTGTAAAAGCACATAAATTCTCCTCTGCTGCGAAAGAAGCGATTGAAGCTGTTGGCGGTAAAACTGAGGTGATTTAATGTTTCGAACAATCTCCAACTTTATGCGCGTGGGTGACATAAGAAAGAAAATCTTATTTACCCTCCTTATGCTAATTGTATTTCGGATTGGAACGTTTATTCCGGTGCCAAATGTGAATGCAGATGTATTGAAAGTGCAAGACCAATTAAATGTGTTTGGCGTTCTCAATACATTTGGAGGAGGGGCATTAAAAAAATTCTCCATTTTTGCTATGGGCGTGATGCCGTATATTACAGCATCCATCATTGTGCAATTGTTGCAGATGGATGTTGTTCCAAAATTTACAGAATGGTCGAAACAGGGAGAAGTTGGGCGACGTAAATTAGCTCAGTTTACCCGCTATTTTACGATTGTACTCGGTTTTATCGAAGGATTTGGGATGTCATACGGATTCAATAATATGACCGGTGGGGTGCTAATTAAAAATCCTGGAATCCCAACTTACTTGCTAATCGCAACAGTATTAACAGCTGGGACAGCATTTTTAATGTGGTTAGGGGAACAAATTACTGCAAAAGGTGTTGGTAATGGGATTTCTATCATTATCTTTGCCGGTATCGTTTCTGGAATCCCATCCACATTGAACCAAATTTATGCTCAGCAGTTTGAAGATGCAGGCGACCAATTGTTTTTACGAATTGTAACGGTCCTTCTAATTGCGTTAGCAGTTGTTGCGGTCATTGTTGGAGTTATTTATATCCAACAAGCGTTCCGTAAAATCCCAATTCAATATGCGAAACGTCTAGAAGGACGTAGCCCAGTAGGTGGACACTCAACCCATTTGCCGTTAAAAGTCAATCCGGCAGGGGTAATCCCTGTTATTTTTGCGGTGTCGTTTATTGTTGCTCCACCGACAATTGCATCGTTTTTCGGCTCGAATGATGTGACAAACTGGATTAAGAAAACGTTTGATTATACACAACCAGTTGGTATGATGATATACGTGGCATTAATCATTGCTTTTACGTATTTCTATGCGTTTGTTCAAGTAAATCCTGAACAAATGGCAGACAATCTCAAAAAACAAGGCGGTTATATCCCAGGCATTCGCCCAGGAAGAAACACACAAGAGTATGTTACAAAAATCCTTTATCGACTTACGTTCGTCGGGTCAATATTCTTAGCAGTAATCGCTGTTCTTCCTGTCTTCTTTGTGAAATTTGCTGATTTGCCGGCGTCCGCTCGAATTGGTGGAACGAGCTTGCTCATTGTCGTTGGTGTTGCGTTAGAAACGATGAAACAGCTCGAAAGCCAGTTAGTCAAACGGCATTACAAAGGCTTTATTAAGTAGAGAGGTTGGCGGGGAAGTTTTTCCCTCTACCTCATCTAGCAATGAGGGGGAACAATTATGAACTTAGTTTTAATGGGGTTGCCGGGTGCCGGAAAAGGTACTCAAGCCGAAAAAATTGTGCAAGAATACGGGATTCCTCATATTTCGACAGGTGACATGTTCCGCGCGGCTATCAAAGAAGGAACAGCGTTAGGATTACAAGCTAAGGCATATATGGATCGCGGCGATCTTGTACCGGACGAGGTGACAATTGGCATTGTTCGTGAACGCTTAAGCAAAGACGATTGCCAGAAAGGATTTTTGCTTGATGGGTTCCCACGAACAGTCGCCCAAGCAGAAGCGTTAGAAGCGATGTTGGCTGAGCTTGGTCGTTCGATTGATTACGTCATTAACATTGAAGTCGATAAAGCTCTTTTAATGGAACGGTTAACAGGAAGGCGTATTTGTAAAGAATGCGGGGCGACATACCATCTCGTGTTTAATCCGCCAGCCAAACTAGGTGTTTGTGATAAATGTGGCGGAGAATTATACCAACGTGCTGATGATAACGAAGAAACGGTAGCAAACCGTTTAGAAGTCAACATGAAACAAACACAACCACTGCTCGACTTTTATCGTGCCAAAGGATATTTACGCAACATTAATGGACAGCAAGAAATTGAGCAAGTATTTGCGGATATTTGTGAATTGCTTGGGGGCCTAAAATAATGATTATTTGCAAAACCCCGCGTGAAATTGATATTATGCGTGAAGCTGGGCGAATCGTCGCTTTGACTCACCAAGAGTTGCAAAAGCATATTAAGCCAGGAATCACAACAAAAGAGCTTGATCATATCGCGGAAACTGTAATTCGTCAGCATGGCGCAATTCCTTCTTTTAAAGGGTACAACGGTTTTCCCGGCAGCATTTGTGCGTCGGTGAATGAGCAGTTAGTTCATGGCATTCCTGGAGATCGGGTGTTAAAAGAAGGCGATATTATCAGTATTGATATCGGCGCCCAATACAACGGATACCACGGCGATTCCGCTTGGACGTATCCGGTTGGAGAAATTGATGAAGAAACGAAAAAATTGCTTGAAGTAACGGAACAATCGTTATATAAAGGAATACAGGAAGCAAAACCAGGCGCCCGTTTATCGAATATTTCTCACGCGATTCAAACGTTTGTCGAATCATACCATTTTTCGATTGTGCGTGAGTATGTCGGGCATGGAATTGGTCAAAACTTACATGAAGACCCGCAAATTCCACATTATGGCCCGCCAAATAAGGGGCCGCGTTTAAAACCAGGCATGGTGTTATGCATTGAACCGATGGTCAACGCGGGGAGCCGTTATGTAAGGACTCTTGAGGATGACTGGACCGTGGTGACGGTCGACGGGAAAATGTGCGCTCATTTTGAGCATACGATCGCCATTACAGAGACCGGCTATGAAATTTTAACTACCCTTTAAATCAGGTCATTGCATACTGGCTCACCATGTCAAATCGGACAGATTGTGTCATCACACATGGTTGTGAAGCAGAACAATATGCTGTCGTTGTTGTATGTTGTTTAGAGACGAAAGCAAACGTTGGGTGTTTCGTCGCACGTTGCTTTCTATTTCCGAAAAAACAAAACAGCATTATTGAAACTGGTCGTGTGACAAACGGCATTAGGCGTGAAAATTGCCATCAAAACGTTACTGATTCGAAGAAGGGAGAGCCGATCTATGGCGAAGGACGATGTAATTGAAGTGGAAGGAACGGTCGTTGAAACGTTGCCAAACGCAATGTTCCGCGTCGAACTAGAAAATGGCCATACGGTGTTAGCACACGTTTCAGGTAAAATCCGTATGCATTTCATTCGTATTTTACCTGGGGATAAAGTTACGGTAGAATTATCTCCGTACGACTTAACTCGTGGCAGAATTACGTATCGTTATAAATAATGAGTACTCCGCATGAATAAGGAGGTAAAGATCATGAAAGTCAGACCATCAGTGAAGCCGATCTGCGAAAAATGCAAAGTCATTCGCAGACGCGGAAAAGTCATGGTTATTTGTGAAAATCCAAAACATAAACAAAAACAAGGGTAATCTTTAAGGAGGTGTACAACTTATGGCACGTATTGCAGGTGTAGATATTCCTCGTGACAAGCGTGTAGTCATTTCTTTAACATACATTTACGGTATCGGTAAACCAACTGCACAAAAAATCTTAGCAGAAGCAGGTGTTTCAGAAGACACTCGCGTTCGTGATTTAACAGAAGAAGAATTAGGAAAAATTCGCGAAATCGTTGACCGTTTGAAAGTAGAAGGCGACCTTCGCCGCGAAGTATCGCTAAACATCAAACGTTTAATGGAAATTGGCTGCTACCGTGGTCTTCGCCATCGTCGTGGATTGCCAGTTCGTGGTCAAAATACGAAAAACAATGCTCGCACGCGTAAAGGTCCACGCCGTACAGTAGCGAACAAGAAAAAATAATTAAGCAAAGGAGGTACTTGAACGAATGGCACGTAAAACAAATACGCGTAAACGCCGCGTAAAAAAGAATATTGAATCCGGAATCGCTCATATTCGTTCTACATTCAACAACACAATCGTCACAATTACTGACGCCCATGGCAATGCAATCTCTTGGTCAAGTGCTGGTGCGTTAGGTTTTAAAGGTTCTCGTAAATCGACTCCATTTGCAGCGCAAATGGCTGCTGAAGCAGCAGCAAAAGCTTCCATGGAGCATGGCATGAAAACTGTTGAAGTAAACGTAAAAGGTCCAGGCGCTGGTCGTGAGGCTGCAATCCGCGCGCTTCAAGCGGCAGGATTGGAAATTACAGCAATTAAAGACGTTACTCCTGTTCCACATAATGGATGCCGTCCGCCAAAACGTCGCCGTGTTTAATTTCTCTGTATAGATTTCGTATCCTTGTCAATAATGGGATATGATATCATTTTTGGCAGAGAAATTTTGCTCAGCTACTGCGCACATTCGGGAACTGATTCATGGGGGAATTTCGATTAGGCGTGTACCGTTTGATCGGGGTTTCGACGTTTTGAAGGAGGGTATATATCATGATCGAAATCGAAAAGCCAAAAATCGAGACGGTTGAAATCAGCGAAGATGCCAAGTACGGCAAATTCGTCGTTGAACCACTTGAGCGTGGATATGGTACAACTTTGGGTAACTCCTTACGTCGTATCCTATTATCCTCACTCCCTGGTGCCGCTGTGACATCTATTCAAATAGATGGAGTACTGCATGAGTTCTCAACAATTGAAGGCGTCGTAGAAGATGTGACAGCAATCATTTTAAACGTAAAGAAACTTGCGTTGAAAATTTACTCTGACGAAGAAAAGACGCTTGAAATTGATGTACAGGGTGAAGGAGTTGTCACGGCTGCTGATATTACTCACGATAGCGATGTAGAAATATTAAACCCGGACCTTCATATTGCTACGTTGGCTGAGGGCGGCCATCTTCGCATGAGAATGACGGCAAAACGAGGACGTGGGTATACTCCAGCTGATGCCAATAAACGCGAGGATCAGCCAATAGGTGTTATCCCTATCGATTCGATTTATACACCAGTATCGCGCGTAGCTTATCAAGTGGAAAACACTCGTGTCGGTCAAGTCACGAATTATGATAAGCTGACGCTAGATGTTTGGACAGACGGAAGCATCGGTCCAAAAGAAGCTGTTTCGCTTGGAGCGAAAATTTTAACAGAGCACTTGAACATTTTCGTTGGGTTGACAGATGAAGCACAAAATGCGGAAATCATGATCGAAAAAGAAGAAGACCAAAAAGAAAAAGTGCTCGAAATGACGATTGAAGAACTTGATTTGTCTGTTCGTTCTTATAACTGTTTAAAACGTGCGGGTATTAACACTGTCCAAGAACTTGCACAAAAAACAGAAGAAGATATGATGAAAGTACGTAACCTAGGTCGGAAATCGCTTGAAGAAGTAAAAGCGAAACTCGAAGAACTTGGATTAGGCTTACGGAAAGATGACTAGTTAACGACAGATTAACTAGGCATTTTCATGTTACAAGTCATTCAAAAAAGGAGGGACATCTCATGTCATACAGAAAATTAGGACGTACAAGCGCTCAACGCAAAGCGTTGCTTCGCGACTTAGCGACTGATTTAATCATTAACGAGCGTATTGAAACGACGGAAGCTCGTGCAAAAGAATTACGTTCGGTCGTTGAAAAAATGATCACGTTAGGAAAACGTGGTGACTTGCATGCTCGTCGTCAAGCAGCTGCGTTTATCCGCAAAGAAGTAGCAAACACAGAAACTGGTCAAGATGCGATTCAAAAATTATTTAGTGATATTGCTCCACGCTACCAAGATCGTCAAGGTGGTTATACACGCATTATGAAACTTGGTCCGCGTCGTGGCGATGGCGCACCAATGGTTATTATTGAACTCGTGTAAAGCGATTCGGTTGACTAACAAGGGCGAGACAGTTTGTTTCAAACTGGATCTATGCCCTTTTTTTGTTTCTTGCTTGTTTGATAGAAGGGAAGCATGTATAGAGGAAAGGAAGAGAGTGTATGAAAGAGCTAGTGTTATCGGTAGAAAACCTATCCTTCCAATATCCAGGTCAACCGAACGAAGCGGTTCGAAATGTAACGTTTCACGTTTATAAAGGCGATTGGGTAGCAATCGTTGGGCATAATGGTTCCGGAAAATCGACTGTCGCCAAACTATTAATTGGTTTGTTAAAACCGAAACACGGAGAGATTCGCCTGTTTGATACGGTGCTCAACGAAGCTACTGTTTGGCAGCTTCGTAGACGAATGGGTATCGTTTTTCAAAACCCAGACAACCAATTTGTCGGCACGACCGTCCAAGACGATGTGGCATTCGCCCTCGAAAACAATGGCATTCCTCGAGAAGAAATGGTCGAACGTGTCCAAGCGGCTATCCGTCAAGTGGGAATGGAAGAATTTTTGCTCAAAGAACCACATCATTTATCAGGTGGACAAAAGCAGCGAGTAGCGCTCGCTGGTGTTCTTGCGTTGCAGCCGGATCTCATCATTTTGGATGAAGCGACATCGATGCTCGATCCGAAAGGAAAGCGGGAAGTGTTAGAAGCGCTGATCAATTTGCGAAAAAAGCAACAAATAACGATTCTTTCAATTACCCACGATTTAGAAGAAGCGGTGCGAGCAGACAAAATCATTGTGATGAATGAAGGCGAAATAGTTGCCAACGGGACACCGGCAGACATTTTCTCGCTCGGGGAAAAGTTAGTACAATTTCGTCTTGACTTGCCGTTTGTCATGAAAATCAAAAAAGAGTTGCAACAAACAGGAATTCCCTTATCTGTTCACAGCGCAACAATAGAGGAGTTGGTGGATGAACTATGGACATTGTATTTGAACAAGTAGATTATATTTATCATGCCAACTCGCCATTTGCGCAACGAGCGCTTTATGAAGTGAACTTAGCTATCGAACATAGATCGTTTGTCGCCATTGTCGGTCATACCGGTTCGGGAAAATCGACATTGCTTCAACATTTAAATGGCTTATTAGTGCCGACGAATGGAAAAGTACGCATCGGGGAATATACATTAACTAATCGTCAAAAACAAAAACAATTAAAGCCGTTGCGCCGCAAAGTAGGGGTTGTGTTTCAATTTCCAGAACATCAGCTATTTGAAGAAACGGTTGAGAAAGATATTTGTTTTGGTCCGCTTAATTTTGGCGTTTCGGAAGAAGTTGCGAAGCAGAAAGCAAAAGAAGCGCTTGCCCTCGTTGGGCTTCCAGAGCAGCTACTTTCACAATCTCCTTTTGATTTAAGCGGAGGACAAATGCGCCGTGTGGCAATTGCAGGAATATTGGCGATGGAACCGGACGTTCTCGTATTAGATGAACCGACCGCAGGGTTAGATCCATATGGTCGGAAAGAAATAATGGAACTGTTCGCTCGTCTTCATCGCGAAAGACAGCTAACGACTATTTTAGTCACGCACAACATGGAAGATGCGGCGAAATATGCAGATTATATTGTTGTTATGCAAAAAGGAACGGTATGGAAAACAGGCACACCTCAAGCCATTTTTCGCGATATAGATGAGTTGCTGCAAGTAGGATTAAATGTACCCGAAACAGTGCTGTTAAAGCGAAAACTTGAAGAAAAAATCGGGCGAGAAATTCCCTCTCCATGTTTAACAAACGAGCAACTAGTCGCCGGAATAAAAGCGCTATTGTTTGGAGGGCGTCTATCATGAATGTCATCATCGGAAGATACGTACCAAGCAATTCTGTCATTCATCGCATGGACCCTCGTGCGAAACTGCTTACTATGTTTATTTATGCTGCCAGCGTCTTTTTTGCGAACAGTAGCGTTACGTATGCAATGTCGACTGTGTTCTTGTTTATCCTGCTTCTTTTATTGCGAGTGCCGTTTTCGTTTATTATGAAAGGATTACGTCCTGTTCTTTGGATTGTGCTATTTACATTTTTTTTGCATGCTTTTTTGACGAAAGAAGGCGCATTGCTTTATCAAATAGGGGAACTCGCGATATATGAAGGAGGCTTACGAAAAGGGGTATTTATTTCGCTCCGATTTCTCCTATTAATTGTAATCACGACATGGCTAACCATTTCAACGACGCCAGTAGAAGTGACCGATGCGGTAGAAAGTATATTTGGCCCGTTAAAACGATTCCGTGTTCCTGTACATGAATTGGCGCTTATGATGTCGATTTCGCTCCGTTTTATCCCAACGTTAATGGAAGAAACAGAGAAAATAATGAAGGCACAGGCAGCGCGAGGCGTTGATTTTTATGGCGGACCGTTCGGGGAACGAATGAAGGCGATAACGTCCTTGCTTATCCCATTATTCATTCATGCTTTTAAACGAGCGGAAGAACTGGCAATCGCAATGGAAGCGCGCGGATATCGGGGCGGCGAAGGGCGAACGAAATACCGATTATTAACATGGGGTTGGATCGATACATGGTTACTTGCTTCTACTGTCGGGATGACAATTGTATTACTTTTATTCCGAACGTAATGGGGAATGGACGATGAGAAGATGGAAATGTACGATTGCTTATGATGGAACCTATTTTGCCGGATACCAAATTCAGCCGAATAAACGAACCGTACAAGGAGAACTCGAGCGAGTATTAGGGACGATGCATAAAGAAGCCATTCGTGTCACGGCTTCTGGTCGAACGGATGCCGGGGTGCATGCGCATGGGCAAGTTATCCATTTTGATTCTTCCTTATCACTTTCGCCAGAAGGATGGAAAAAAGCGTTGAATGCGATGTTGCCAGATGATGTGACAGTGCGGGAAGTTGAACAAGTCCACGACTCTTTCCATGCCCGTTATAGCGTGATCGCAAAAGAGTATCGATATAAAATTAGGACGGCAGAAGAAAGAGATGTATTCTCCCGTCATTATGCGTATCATTTTCCTTATCCATTGGACACGGAAGCGATGAAGCAGGCGCTGGTGTTTGTGAAAGGAACCCATGATTTTACAAGTTTTTGCTCGGCGAAAACAGACATGGAAAACCGTGTGCGGACGATTTATGAAGCAACGCTTTGTGTGACAGATGATGGTCTTGAATTTCGCTGGATTGGCAACGGATTTTTATATAATATGGTGCGCATTCTTGTGGGAACGATGTTAGAAGTCGGGCAAGGAAAAAGAAGTTCTGCTTCCATTCCAAGGATTTTAGAGGGAAAAGACCGGCAGTTAGCCGGGAAGACAGCTCCGGCGCACGGACTTTACTTATGGAAAGTCGTTTATGACAACTAATCCTGGTGTAACATTTTCTTGACATTGGTAGCGGAAAGAGATAATATATCATATGGTATGTATTTTAAACCCACGATTAGCCCCGGAAAATAATCGTGTTGAAATAAATATAAACGGTTTGTTCATTTTTTATTTTAGGAGGGAAAAAAATGCGTACAACTTATATGGCGAAGCCAAATGAAGTAGAACGTAAATGGTACGTTGTTGACGCTGAAGGAAAAACATTAGGGCGTCTTGCGAGTGAAGTAGCAGCAATTTTACGCGGCAAACATAAACCAACTTACACACCACATGTGGACACTGGTGACCATGTCATCATCATCAATGCGGAAAAAGTTGAGTTAACAGGCAAAAAGTTAACGGACAAATTATACTATCGCCACAGCTTACATCCAGGCGGACTAAAAGTAAGAACAGCGCTTGAAATGCGCACAAACTACCCAGAACAAATGCTTGAACGAGCAATTCGTGGCATGTTGCCAAAAGGTCGTCTTGGCCGTCAAATGTTCAAAAAGTTGCATGTTTACCGTGGAAGCGAACATCCACATCAAGCACAAAAACCAGAAGTTTATGAACTTCGCGGATAATTAAGGAGGGTATTATTTTGGCACAGGTACAATATTACGGCACAGGCCGTCGCAAAAGTTCTGTTGCACGTGTACGCTTAGTTCCTGGTGACGGGCGCATCGTTATCAATAATCGTGACATTCAAGAGTACATTCCATCTCAAGCATTAATCGAAGTAGTAAAACAACCGCTTGTATTAACAGAAACATTAGGAAGCTACGACGTATTAGTAAACGTTCATGGCGGTGGCTTCTCTGGTCAAGCTGGCGCAATTCGCCATGGTATTGCGCGCGCATTGTTAGAAGTAGACCCAGAATATCGTCAAACGTTAAAACGCGCAGGCTTGTTAACTCGCGATGCTCGCATGAAAGAACGTAAGAAATACGGTCTCAAAGGCGCACGTCGTGCACCACAATTCTCCAAACGTTAACATTGTACGGAAAATCCCGGCTGTTATGGCTGGGATTTTTATTTTTTGGCACGCATGTTTGGAAAGAAACGTAAGAAACTACATTCCAAAGGAGCGTGAAAACAAATGAATGTGATCACATCTTTTAAAGAAAAGAAGCGGGAAAAAGAAATTAAATATGAACGAAAGCTATTGCGGGAACTGTCGTTAGACAAGCTGCAACGAAAAGCGAGCGAAACTTTCCGTTTCTTTTATCCGCATGACCAATTACCAGCTATTGTGGAAGATGGCTGCATCGATATGGCGATTGAAGCATATTTGCTCGGAGCTAGCTATAGCCGGTTTGGATATTATGGGGAGTCGGCGGAGAGAGTGAAAGTACGTTGTGCCAAACAAGAACAATATTTAGCGGATGCGCTATTTGAATTTTTTTGTTTTTTCAGCAGTCCCCACGAAAAGGATGCAGAAATTTTACACGATACGTGTGATTGCTACATTTCTTATTGGTGGCTGGAAGGGTTTGAAACAGGAAAAAAGCGGTGGCGGCTAAAACTACATTAAAAGTTCTATTTTCTCCTCTTGTCCCATATAACATAAATAACGGGGAACGCAGGAGGAGAAACGATGAAAATAAAACTATGGGGCATACTGATTAGCACCGTTTTGCTCATTGTTTTTTTTCAATATATGATAGGTAGTACAAGCTCCATGAAATCGTGGAATCTTCCACTTTCGGGGAGGATTATTATTTTAGATCCAGGGCATGGGGGACCGGATGGGGGAGCTGTTGGCGAAGATGTATTGGAAAAAGAAGTGGCTCTTCGGGTAGCCGTGAAGCTGCGGGACTATTTGCAGCAGCAAGGAGCGCTTGTGTTATTGACCCGCGAAGATGATTACGATCTAGCAAAGAAGGATACAAAAGGGTATAGCCGACGCAAAGTGGAAGATTTGAAAAAACGCGTTCAACTAATTAACCAATCAGAAGCCGACTTATTTATTAGTATTCATTTAAATGCCATTCCATCTCCAAGATGGAGAGGAGCACAGACATTTTATTACGGATCGTTAATTGAAAATGAGCGGTTAGCGAAATTTATTCAAGCAGAATTACGCCGAAATTTAGAAAACACCGATCGTTCCGCAAAAGTAATCAACACCGTCTATTTATTAAAATACGCTAAAAAACCAGGTGCATTAGTCGAAGTTGGTTTTTTATCAAACGAGGAAGAGCGGGAACTGCTTGCTTCCGACCACTATCAAACAAAGCTTGCTGCAGCTATTTATAAAGGGGTGCTTCGTTATTTTTCTGATGAAACAAGTCTGCCGGAGTGAATTCCTACTTCACTAGATTGGAAGTGCGTGTTTTTGCCGAAGTATTAAGCTGGGTCGTGTGATTGTCTGCATTCGCGAGTAGCGGTGATATGTGATATAGTAAAATTATGAAAATGATTACAAAAAGGGATTGGTGAGAAGCGATGTTGATGGAAAAAGATGTGCAGGCGCTGCTAGAAAACATGCAAGACCCATTTTTACATAAAACGTTCAAAGAAACAAACGCTATTCAAGAGATTAAAATTAAAGAAGAGAAAGGACATGTAAGTGTAAAAATTGCGCTTGCCAAAACAGGAACAGCTGAACAACTGCGAGTTCAAACGGATGTCGTCCAAACGTTAAAAAATGCCGGAGCAGCGTCGGTCGGTCTACGTTTTACCCAATTACCAGATGAGGAAATCGCTAAATATCGTGGCGAAGAAAAACAGCCGACATACATTGCAATCGCTAGTGGCAAAGGAGGCGTTGGAAAATCAACGGTTTCTGTCAACCTTGCGGTTTCCCTTGCTCGCCTTGGCAAAAAAGTAGGGCTAGTTGATGCTGACATTTATGGGTTTAGCATTCCTGATATGATGGGGATTGTAGAACGTCCGGTAGTGCGTGGAGAAAAAATTATTCCGGTGGAACGATTTGGAGTAAAAGTGATTTCAATGGGCTTTTTTGTCGAAGATAATGCCCCTGTCATTTGGCGCGGTCCGATGCTAGGGAAAATGTTGAATAACTTTTTCAAAGAAGTGGAATGGGGAGAACTTGATTATTTATTGTTAGATCTCCCACCGGGAACAGGGGATGTCGCTTTAGATGTCCATACGATGCTTCCTTCCTGTAAAGAAATTATTGTTACCACCCCGCACCCAACCGCAGCATTTGTTGCGGCGCGTGCAGGAGCGATGGCTCTTCGCACGGAGCATGAAGTCATAGGGGTCATTGAAAATATGTCGTATTTTGAAAGCAAGCTGACAAGGGAAAAAGAATATGTATTTGGCAAAGGTGGCGGAGAGAAGTTAGCAAAGGAATTGCAAACCGAACTGCTAGGACAATTACCGCTCCAACAGCCTGACTGGAATGACGACGATTTTGCCCCGTCAGTATATGGAGAAGACCATCCAATTGGAAAAATATATATGAATATTGCTCGTAAAATTGTGGAGAAATGTTAAAACAAATGGTGTCCGAGAAAGGACACCGTTTTTGTTGCGCTAGGAAAAGTGGGTTATTGGCTACCATCCTGCTGTTGGCCACTGCCTTCTCCTCCACCACTTTGCTTTTTCGTACTTTGCATATTTTCCGCTGCTTTGATTAAAAGATCTTGAATTTTTGCTTTAAACAATGGACTATCAAACGTTTCTGTTATCACTTTTTGAAGATGACCGCGAAACTCTTTGCTTTTTAGAACGGTAAGTGATGCTTTTTCCATTTCAGGACTTTTTAATATATCGATCATCATCCCTTGATACTCAGGATCTTTCATCAATGCTTTAATCGTTTTTTCTTGTTCTATTTTTAAGCTTTTTGCAAAGCTTTCTGCAAATTTCGGATCTTCAAACGCCTTTTTCCAAAATTCCATTCCTTTTTTTGCTGTTAACACTTGTTCGATTGTTTGCTTGACGACCGTTTGGTCCATAATGAGTTGCTGTTTTACCTTATCTTCAGTCATCACATCTTGAATGGCTTTTTTTCCTTCATCTGTTTTTAAAATATCGACCACCATTTTTTTTATTTGGTCGTAGTCCGGTGGAGCAGGACTTTTTTCTTGTGGAGCACAAGAGCTAAGCGTGAAAAAAAACAATATGAGGAGCAGCGCCCAATTTCTCATATATTTAAGCTCCTTTCTGCAAATGTTCCTTATTCTTAATATGAATTTCCGGCAAAAAAATATACGCTTGTCTAAGGAATACGCTAGCGTTTTTAAAAATGGATTGATAAAATTTTAAAGGAATAATGAATAATGGAGGTTGTAAGGGTGAACAGCCGTAAATGGGTTCGATTATTTTTTACGACATTAGCAATCGGTGGGATGACGACTGCTATCACAGGAATGGTGACAGGATGGGGGAAATACGAAAAGCTTTTAACTCAGGGACATATCGGGGAATTTTTCGCCGTGTTTGTGTGGTTTATTGGATTTGGTTTTATTTTTAGCGTCATTAGCCAAATGGGCTTTTTTGCTTATTTAACGGTTCATCGGTTTGGATTAGGAATTTTTCGATTCGTTTCCCTTTGGAATTCTGTTCAGCTTGTCCTCATTTCATTCGTATTGTTTGATTTAGTGTATTTCCGCTATCAAGCGTTTGCGGAAAAAGGGGAATCGATTGTAAGTTATGTATTAGTGGCATTATTTATTTTATTTGTTGGACTCGTAGTGGCTTTTATCAAGAAAAAAGCAACGAATAAAGAAGCATTCGTTCCAGCGTTGTTTTTTATGACGGTTGTGACGGTCATTGAATGGTTCCCAGCATTGCGAATTAACGATGAAAATTGGCTTTATTTAATGCTTATTCCATTATTAGTATGTAACGCATACCAACTCCTTATCCTCCATAAATTGATAGGTGCAAAATAAGCAAGGCTCTCTACGTAGAGAGCCCTCTTTTGCTAATTAATTTCTTTATTAGAGGTTTCTCCATTCTCAATTAGTTGAGAAATGCTTACATTTTTATAGCCACTGTGTTTCATCGCCTGAATAATTTGCGGTAGAGCTTTTGCGGTTTGTTTTGCGGAATCTGAAGCATGCAGCAAAACAATGTCGCCAGCTTTCATCTCTTGAACGACGTTATTAATAATGTTGTCCACTCCCGGGTTCAGCCAATCTTTTGAATCCACACTCCAATGAACAACCGTATAACCTAACGAGTCGGCGATTTTTAAAACGTTTGTATTAAAATTTCCGCCTGGTGGACGAAGCAATGTGACACGTTTAATGCCGAGAGTATCAAACACTTTCTCTGCTTGCATTAAGTCTCGTCTTATGTTCGCGTCTTCTAGTTGCGTGTAATCGGTAAAATTGTATCCCATGCTGCCGATTTCATGCCCGTCTTCTTTGATTCTTTTGACGATTTGTGGATGTCGTTCAGCCCATGAAGCTGATAGAAAGAACGTGGCGTTTTTAATGCCATTTTTCTTTAGGACATCAAGAATTGGCAAAGCATTTTCGTCTCCCCAGCTAATATCGAATGTTAAGGCCACTTCATGTTTGCTTTTTTCTGCTTTATAAATCGCTTTTGGACCGCTTGGTGTGGAGAAGGTAGGATGATACACTTTCTGTACATATAAAATGAAAGCAGTAAAAAATGCCGCAAATACAATAATAAGCCCTTTTTTCAAAGAACGGCCGTTTAAGGTGTAGAAAA
>NZ_CP015438.1:5000-32500 GCF_001634285.1 Anoxybacillus amylolyticus | reverse complement strand
TATGTGCGGAAGGGATAAGCGCTGAAAGCATCTAAGCGTGAAGCCCCCCTCAAGATGAGATTTCCCATCGCATAAGCGAGTAAGATCCCTCGAAGATGACGAGGTCGATAGGTCCGAGGTGGAAGCGTGGCGACACGTGCAGCTGACGGATACTAATCGATCGAGGACTTAACCATAGAAAAGCGGAGAACGGTCCTTGGCGGAGCCAAGGGAACATCCGACGGAAGCGCAAGCTTTCGACGAAGACGTGCTTGCACGTCGATGGAGAAAGCGGACGCGGAGGAGGATGTTAGTTCGGAGCTAGACATCACGAAAAGCGTAGGCGACTCCTTTTCTTCTGCCCCTGTTATCTAGTTTTGAAGGAACAATCCTTCACCAGTCTAGTGACGATGGCGGAGAGGACACACCCGTTCCCATCCCGAACACGGAAGTTAAGCTCTCCAGCGCCGATGGTAGTTGGGGCTCGCGCCCCTGCAAGAGTAGGACGTTGCTAGGCTAATATGTATTTTATATCGTCGCGGGGTGGAGCAACAAGCAACGCATCCATGAATCCGCTACGAGTTGCCTCGACGCACCTAGCATCCTTGAAACAGCTAGTAGAGGAAGAGGCAGCCAAAGAGACATTGAGCATAATTAAGAGTTTTATTTATCTTTTATCATCGCGGGGTGGAGCAGCCCGGTAGCTCGTCGGGCTCATAACCCGAAGGTCGCAGGTTCAAATCCTGCCCCCGCAACCAAATAATGGTCCCGTAGTGTAGTGGTTAACATGCCTGCCTGTCACGCAGGAGATCGCGGGTTCGAGTCCCGTCGGGACCGCCAGTTTAAACGAAACATAGAAGTTTCGTATTTTTTTGTGTCTTTCGCAGCCCCATTCCCCCTTTATAAGATAAAGTGATATCCTTAGGAAGCATTCCTAAGGATTTTTTTATTTTTTGATAAAAACTAAGGGTTGTTTCATATGTCTACTCGATAGAGCAGTATTTGCCAATCGCCTTCTTTGTAAGCAAAACGAAAGTAAGAGTAGATCAACTTTAGACGTTGCCTTATCGGAAAAGTAGCAACTGTTCGCTATAATATGGTACAATGTCAAGCGCAGGCTATTCTTCACAGCCACCATCTCATATTTGTCGATATCAATATGGAATCAAAGAAACCGTGATTTTAATCGGAGCTAGGTGAACAACGATGAAACGTTATGAACATAGTGTGCACTCCGTCGAGGAAACGCTGGAGTTTGCTTTTCAGTTAGGAGAAAAACTAAAAGAAAATGACGTTATTGCGCTTGAAGGCGACTTAGGAGCTGGGAAAACTACTTTTACAAAAGGGCTAGCTAAAGGGTTAGGAATTACCCGAACGATTAACAGTCCTACCTTTACAATCGTTAAAGAGTACCAAGGACGGCTCTCGCTGTATCATATGGACGTATATCGTTTAGAGGATACGTTGGAAGACTTAGGGTTTGATGAGTATTTTGAGGGTGACGGTGTGACTGTCATTGAATGGGCGTACTTGATTCAACCACAACTTCCTCGTGAGTTGTTATGGATTTATTTATACCATCAAGGGGAAACAGAGCGGAAAATAGTCCTTGAACCGGTTGGAGAACGATATGAACAGTTATGTAAGGAGATTATGGGGAAATGAAGGTACTGGCAATTGACACATCGAATGCAGTCATGGGAATTGCCCTTGTGGATAATGGGAGTGTGAAGGGAGAAGTAATTACGAACATAAAAAAGGATCATTCGACGCGTGCGATGCCAGCTATTCAAGCTTTGATGGCTGATTGTCGGGTAGCTCCAAATGATTTGAATTTAATTGTTGTTGCAAAGGGACCAGGTTCTTATACAGGCGTACGAATTGGTGTGACGATTGCTAAAACATTGGCATGGACGTTGAACATTCCGATTGTTGGGGTTTCTAGTCTAGAAGTGCTCGCTGCGAATGGTCGCTATTTTCGTGGGCTTCTTTCCCCTTTGTTCGATGCAAGAAGAGGGCAAATTTATACTGGCTTGTACCGTTATCACAAAGGACAACTTGAGTGTGTAGCAAGCGATCGACTTGTGTTGGCAAGCGAGTGGGCGCAATACGTGCGGGAGATGCAGGAGCCTGTTCTTTTTTTAGGTGAAGATTTGAGATTACATGAAGCTGTGTTTACAGAGGCACTTCAGGCATTTGCTCATTTTTCCCCTGCATCGCTACAGCTGCCGCGACCAAGCGAGTTGGCGTTTCTTGGAATGCAAAAAAAGCCGGAAGCCGTGCATTCCTTTGTTCCGAATTATATTCGTCTTGCGGAAGCAGAAGCAAAGTGGCTCGAAACGCAAAAGGAGCAAAATCGTTATGAAAATTAGCTTTCGTCCGATGACGTTAGATGACTTGGATGGGGTTTTAGTGATTGAAAAAGCGTCGTTTACGCTTCCATGGAGCCGAGAAGCTTTTTATAACGAACTTGTCCATAATCGCTATGCGAAGTATGTCGTGATGGAACATGATGATCGGTTGGTCGGGTATTGTGGAATGTGGGTGGTTGTAGATGAGGCGCATATTACAAACGTAGCGGTATTGCCCGAATATCGTGGGAAAAAGCTAGGAGAAGCACTCATGCGTAGGATGATGGAAATGGCTAAACAGCTTGGGGCGGTAACGATGACGCTAGAAGTGCGTGTTTCTAACGAAGTGGCGCAATCGCTATATCGCAAATTAGGGTTTTTAAATGGGGGAATTCGTAAAAGGTATTATCCGGATAATCAAGAAGATGCTCTTGTAATGTGGGTGAATTTAACGTGAAGAAAGATATTTATGTATTAGGAATTGAAACGAGTTGTGATGAAACCGCCGCGGCAGTCGTGAAAAATGGAAGAGAAATAATGTCCAACATTGTTTCCTCACAAATGGAAAGCCATAAGCGTTTTGGCGGTGTCGTTCCGGAAGTGGCGTCGCGCCATCATGTCGAACAAATTACATTGGTCATTGAGCAAGCAATGAATGATGCTGACATTACTTTTGCTGAACTGGATGCAATTGCGGTAACGCAAGGACCAGGGCTTGTTGGTGCGCTTTTAATTGGGGTTAATGCAGCCAAAGCATTAGCATTTGCCCATCAGTTGCCATTAATTAGCGTTCATCATATCGCTGGACATATTTATGCAAACCGTCTTGTGACTGAAATGAAGTTCCCGCTATTGGCGCTTGTTGTGTCTGGAGGGCATACAGAGCTTGTCTATATGAAAGAACATGGCGTATTTGAAGTGGTTGGGGAGACGAGAGACGATGCCGCTGGAGAAGCATATGATAAGGTAGCACGGGCACTTTCGCTTCCATATCCAGGCGGTCCGCACATTGATCGATTGGCGCATGAAGGAGAAGCGACGATTGATTTGCCGCGAGCGTGGTTGGAAGAGGGCTCGTATGATTTTAGTTTTAGCGGTCTGAAATCAGCAGTTATTAATGCGTTACATAACGCGAAGCAGCGTGGAGAAACGATTGAAGCAAAAGATATGGCAGCAAGTTTTCAAGCGAGCGTGATTGATGTGCTAGTAACGAAAACAGTGAAAGCTGCCCAAAGGTATGATGTTCGTCAAGTATTATTAGCGGGAGGGGTTGCGGCGAATCGCGGGCTACGGGCCGAATTAGAGCGAAAAATGGCTATGCTTGAAGGAGTAGAGCTTGTTATTCCGCCGCTTTCTCTTTGTACCGATAATGCGGCGATGATCGCTGCTGCTGGAACGATTTTGTTTGAGCAAGGTAAGTACGCCACAATGGCGTTAAATGCTAATCCTGGGTTAACTTTAGAGTAAAAACCCCTTTTGTCAAGAGGGGTTTTTCTTTTTTGCAAAAATGTTTAGATGTGAATATTTTTACTCACAAGATGTGGACAATGTGGAAAACACCTGTTAAGTTTTTTCTATTCAGACGATGTTAACCACAAGTTTTTGGGGAATGTTTATTTGTTTTTTGTGGATAATGTGGAAAAGATGGTGAATAACTTGATATTCAAGGGGAAGATAGCGTAAAAAACTGTGGATAATAAAAACCCCCTGTCGTTTGTAAAAACGATGGGGTTTTGAGCAGTTATTATTGCGATGTATGAAGTACTTCCCATTCTGCTAGTAATGTTTCTAGTTTTTCTTTCATTTCTTCATTTTCTTTTGTTAATTGCTGTGCTTTTTGAAAGTCTTCGTATACGCTAGGTTCACATAACTGTTGTTCGATGTTGGCGATGGATTCTTCTAGTTGAGCGATTTCTGTTTCGATTTCTTCAATTCGTCGCTTTCGTTGTCGTTCAAGTTTTTTGGCTTCTTTTTCTTGTTCGTATGTTTGTTTGTCGGTACTGTTTTTTTGTGACTGCTTTTCTTCGAGAGCCAAACGTCCTAACTCCAGCATTTCTGCTTTTTTTGCGATGTAGTAATCGTAATCGCCTAAATATTCGGTGATGCCGTCTTTTGTTAATTCGTATACTTTCGTGGCAATTCGATTAATGAAGTAACGGTCATGGGATACGAACAAAATTGTCCCTGGATAGTGGATAAGGGCATTTTCGAGCACTTCTTTACTGTCTAAATCCAAATGGTTGGTTGGCTCGTCTAAAATAAGAAAATTTGCGTTTTGCATCATTAATTTCGCCAGCGCTAATCTGGCCTTTTCCCCGCCGCTTAACGCGGATACTGGCTTTAGCACATCATCGCCAGAAAAGAGGAAATTGCCTAATACTGTTCGAATTTCTTTTTCTGATTTTAGCGGATACTCGTCCCAAAGTTCATCAAGCACGTGTTTATTGGAAGATAAATGTGCTTGGTTTTGGTCGTAATAGCCGATTTGAACGTTAGAGCCGTAGCGAAATTGTCCGTTTTGCGGCGAAAGGGTACCAACGATTGCTTTCAGTAACGTTGATTTTCCGATTCCGTTCGGTCCAACTAAAGCGATGCTGTCGCCTCTTGTGATGCGGAAATGGATGTTGCGAATGATTGGCTCTTTATCGTAGCCAACTGCTATATTTTCCGCGCTAAGCACTTCGTTTCCGCTTTGCCGCTCTATTCGGAATGAAAAGGAAGCCGATTTTTCCTCTCCAGTTGGTTTTTCCATTCGTTCCATTTTTTCGAGCTGCTTTCGGCGGCTTTGCGCACGTTTTGTTGTCGACGCGCGGGCGATGTTACGCTGAATAAAGTCTTTTAATTTCGCCACTTCTTCTTGTTGTTTTTCGTATAGTTTCCATTCCCTTTCTAAATCTCCCGCTTTTTGCTGCAAATATTTACTATAATTTCCGATGTATTTTTTTATAGTCGTTCTCGATAGCTCGTATACTTGCGTGACAACTTTATCCAAAAAATAGCGGTCGTGAGAAACGAGCAAAATAGCGCCAGGATATCCTTGCAAATATTGCTCGAGCCACGTTAACGTGTCCATATCTAAATGGTTGGTCGGTTCATCAAGAATGAGTAAATCCGGTTTTGTTAGGAGCATTTTTCCGAGTGCTAAACGCGTTCGTTGTCCACCGCTTAACGACTGAACAGGCGTGGAGTAATAATCATATTCGGAAAAGTGTAGTCCGTGCAGCACCGAGCGAATTTCGGCTTCGTATTGATACCCTCCTTTTTCTTTAAATGTTTCTTGTAACACGTCATAGTCTTTTAATAATTTTTCATATCGTTTCTTGTCGTTCATGACTTCAGGATCGCCCATTTGCCATTCCATCGTCCGCAATTCTTTTTCCATTGCTTGAAGCGATGTAAAGACGGTCAACATTTCGTCCCAGATGGACATAGTAGAAGTTAAACCGCTATCTTGCGCTAAATAGCCGATTGTAACGTCTTTTGGTTTAATGATTTCTCCGCTATCGTACGACATCTCACCAGCAATTATTTTAAGTAGCGTCGATTTCCCTGCGCCATTTTTTCCGACGAGTGCAATGCGGTCTTTTGATTGTATTTCCAGTTTTATATTCGATAAAATAAGATCAGCACCAAAATATTTAGAAAGCTGGCGTACTTGTAAAAGTATCATAATTTTTCACCTCTCGTTTAGTGTAGCGCAATTCGTTTTTCTTAGGCAATCGAGTAAGGAAAGACAGATGCGAAAAAATAGTGTATAGTTTATATGTGGAGGAGATTTCGTTTGGCAGCATTTACACATTTTAACGAACAAGGTCATGCTCAAATGGTCGACATTACGGAAAAAATCGATACGGTGAGAATAGCGATCGCAAGGACAAGCGTGACCGTAAGCAAAGAAATTTATGAACAAATTACGAATCGTACCGTGCAAAAGGGGGATGTTTTAGCAGTTGCCCAAGTGGCGGGAGTCATGGGCGCGAAAAAAACAGCCGAGATCATCCCGATGTGCCATCCGCTTATGCTAAAGGGAGTGGATATTCAGTTTGATTGGCAACCGAAAGATATGCATTATGAGTTAATGATTACCGCAACGGTGAAAACGAAAGGAAGCACAGGAGTAGAAATGGAAGCGCTAACGGCCGCATCTGTCTGTGCGTTGACCGTGTACGATATGTGCAAAGCGCTTGATAAAGGAATTGTGATTGGTCCGACTTATTTAGTCGAAAAAAAGGGTGGAAAATCCGGTCATTACCGGCGTGAAGAATGAGAAAAGCAGATGGTTCGAATGTGGGGGATTATGCATGAGCAATGAACAGCCAAAAATTCCACAGGCAACGGCGAAACGACTACCATTGTATTATCGATTCTTGAAAAATTTACATGCATCTGGAAAGTTGCGAGTATCATCAGCTGAACTGAGCGAAGCGGTGAAAGTCGATTCTGCGACAATTCGCCGAGACTTCTCGTACTTCGGTGCGCTTGGAAAAAAGGGATACGGCTATAACGTTAGCTATTTATTGTCGTTTTTCCGAAAAACGCTCGACCAAGACGAGATTACCGAAGTGGTGCTTGTTGGGGTCGGAAATTTAGGGACGGCTTTTTTAAATTACAATTTTATGAAAAACAATAATACGCAAATTGTTATGGCGTTTGATGTTGATGAAGCGAAAGTCGGTAACGAAGTGGGAGGGGTGCCTGTTTATCATTTAGATGAATTGGAGGAACGGCTGAACGAACGAATGACAGTTGCGATTTTAACCGTTCCTGCTCAAGTAGCGCAGCCGATTACCGACCGTTTAGTCCGGAAAGGGATTAAAGGGATTTTAAACTTCACTCCTGCACGTCTAAATGTACCGGAAACTATTCGGGTGCATCATATTGATTTGGCAATTGAATTACAGTCGCTTGTGTATTTTTTAAAAAACTATCCGGCTGAATAAAAGGGAGTGAAGATGATGAAGTATTTACTCATTTTGTTTGTCATTGTTTTGCTATTTGGAACGAAAAAGCTTCCAGAACTCGGGAAGTCGTTCGGTCAATCGTTAAAAGAGTTTAAGAAAGAAACGAAAGAGTTAACTGAAGAGGACGACAAAAACGCGTAATAGGTAGGATGATCTCATATGAATGATAAAGAAATGTCGATATACGAACATCTTGGGGAACTGCGCAAACGGTTAATTATCGTACTTGTCTTTTTTGCCATTGCAATGGTTGTCAGCTTCTTTTTTGTGGAGCCAGTCATCGTTTATTTGCAAAAAGCGAGTGAAGCAAAAGCATTGACAATGAATGCCTTTCGGTTGACTGATCCCATTAAAATTTACATGCAATTTGCATTCGTCATTGCGCTCGTGTTGACAGCACCGGTATTGTTATATCAAATTTGGGCGTTTGTCAGTCCGGGGTTATATGAAAAAGAGAGAAAAGTAACGTTGAGCTATATCCCGTTATCGCTTTTTCTATTTCTTTCGGGGGTTTGCTTTGCTTATTTTGTTTTATTTCCGTATGTTGTTCAGTTTATGGAAAGTCTAGCATCGGATTTAGGTGTGCAGCAAATGATTGGGATTAACGAATATTTTTCGTTTCTATTGCAACTTGTGTTGCCATTTGGAGCCGTTTTTCAGTTGCCAGTAATTGTGATGTTTTTAACACGTCTTGGCTTAATTACGCCAATGCTGTTGTCGAAAGGGAGAAGGTATGCATATTTGATTTTGTTAATTGTGGCAGCTATTATTACACCTCCAGATGTGATATCGCAGTTAATCGTAATGATTCCTCTTTCAATTCTATATGAGATTAGTGTGTGGATTTCAAAAATTGCTTACCGAAAAGTGTTATTAGCAGAACAACAGGCTGGTCAGGATAAGTAGACCAGCCTTTACTCTTGCTTTTTTTCCATTGGATATGCCATCCCACTAAACGAAAAGCCATTCCAAAGTCTAATGTGGCCATCACCATTAACGCAACGGTCGAGAAGTTCCAGATCGTTTCATGGGCGCTTTCGGTTGCTAAATATGTAAACAAAGCCCCCATGAGGAAATAGAAAAACGATGTTTGTAACGGTGAAGTGTTCATGTTAAAAGCCTCCAAAGATTACTTGCACTTTTTCTGCATGGTGCATTATTGGTTCGATATGGTCAGCGAAAATCGTTTGCATGGCGACGACAAACGTATTCATCGTAACATGGGCAAAAATCGATACAAAAATGCGTCTTGTTTTTGCATAAAGAAAAGCAAATGTAAATCCCATTGCCCAATATAAAAGAAGGTGCTCTAACTCCATATGAACAGCGGCAAACAATAACGAGCTGATCGTCGCCGCAATAAAAAAGTTGTATTTTTGATAGAGGGTTCCGAAAATAATTTTGCGAAAAATGACTTCTTCTAAAATCGGACCAATGACAGACGTGACAATGACGAGTGCTGGGGTTAGCCGAATGATGTCGACGATGCGCTTTGTATTTTCTGACCCCATTTCAATGCCGAAAATGCGCCATTCGATGTTTGCTGCAACGCTTTGGGAAATGAGCGCGAGAAAAAATCCACCGATTGCCCAAAGCCAAGCGATCGCCAGTGGAGCGCGGTCGCGAGTATGGCGCTGCTTCATATCATCCCGCAACCAAAAGAGAACGAGAAAAAGGGTCAGCGTAAAGCTAATGACCGCCCAATAACCGGATGCTGCTTCTGCAGCAGTGTTCGACTCTCCGCCAATTCCGGACAAACGCAATAGCGGCACCCCTGGAATACTGGATAACTGCATCATAATGTAGGCGATAATAATATACCAATATTGCCGTTTCAATCGTGATTCCCCTTTACGAAAAAAGTAGTGGCGTTTCTCGTATTGTAACACATTTTCTCGTCAAGCAGTGAGGAGAGGAAGGTTTAGATTTTGGTAAATGAGGGATACTGCAAAAGGGGCATAAAATTTTACAATTTTTTTGTGATTCCTACTTGCAAAAACAAACGAAGTTCATTATTATTATAAGTGTGTTAGCACTCAATATAAACGAGTGCTAATAAGTGCGGCAAAAAAATATTGTTTGAGGAGGTTGTTTTCCGTGTTAAAGCCACTAGGTGATCGCATTGTCATTGAGCTAATTCAGACTGAAGAAAAAACTGCAAGCGGTATTGTGTTGCCAGACACTGCGAAAGAAAAACCACAAGAAGGAAAAGTTGTCGCGGTTGGTACAGGTCGTGTTCTTGACAGCGGTGAGCGCGTAGCTCCAGAAGTAGCGGTAGGCGATCGCATTATCTTCTCAAAATATGCAGGTACAGAAGTAAAATACGAAGGAAAAGAATACTTAATTTTACGCGAAAGCGACATTCTAGCTGTTATCGGTTAATGACTTACAGCTTCATATCATAGAGAAAAACGGTTAGAGGAGGTAATGGTTCATGGCAAAAGAAATTAAATTCAGCGAAGAAGCTCGTCGTGCGATGCTACGCGGTGTGGATAAATTAGCAGACGCAGTAAAAGTAACGTTAGGTCCTAAAGGTCGCAACGTTGTATTAGAGAAAAAATTCGGTTCTCCGTTAATTACAAATGACGGTGTAACGATCGCGAAAGAAATCGAATTAGAAGATCCGTTTGAAAACATGGGTGCGAAGCTTGTGGCAGAAGTAGCAAGCAAAACAAACGACGTTGCCGGTGACGGTACGACAACTGCGACTGTATTAGCTCAAGCGATGATCCGTGAAGGCTTAAAGAACGTAACAGCTGGCGCAAACCCAATGGGTATCCGCAAAGGGATTGAAAAAGCAGTAGCTGTTGCGGTTGAAGAATTGAAAGCAATCTCTAAACCTATTCAAGGAAATGAATCGATTGCCCAAGTTGCAGCGATCTCTGCAGCTGATGAAGAAGTCGGTAAATTAATCGCAGAAGCAATGGAACGCGTTGGTAACGATGGCGTTATTACGTTAGAAGAGTCAAAAGGCTTCACAACAGAATTAGACGTTGTGGAAGGTATGCAATTTGACCGCGGATATGTATCTGCGTACATGGTAACAGATACAGAAAAAATGGAAGCAGTATTAGAAAATCCATACATCTTAATCACAGACAAGAAAATTTCAAGCATCCAAGACATCTTGCCTGTATTAGAGCAAGTGGTACAACATGGTAAGCCGCTATTAATTATCGCGGAAGATATTGAAGGCGAAGCGCTTGCAACGTTAGTAGTGAACAAGCTTCGTGGTACATTTACAGCAGTAGCGGTTAAAGCACCTGGCTTCGGTGATCGCCGCAAAGCAATGTTAGAAGACATTGCGATTTTAACTGGCGGTGAAGTGATTACAGAAGAATTAGGTCGCGATTTGAAATCGGCAACGATTGCATCGCTTGGTCGTGCGTCAAAAGTAATCGTGACAAAAGAACATACAACGATTGTCGAAGGTGCTGGCGACTCTGACCGCATTAAAGCACGCGTTAACCAAATCCGTGTTCAATTAGAAGAAACAACTTCTGAATTTGATCGTGAAAAATTACAAGAGCGCTTAGCGAAATTAGCTGGCGGCGTTGCGGTCATTAAAGTTGGTGCAGCGACAGAAACAGAATTGAAAGAGCGCAAATTGCGCATTGAAGACGCATTGAACTCTACACGTGCGGCTGTTGAAGAAGGTATCGTAGCCGGCGGTGGTACAGCGTTAATGAACGTTTACAGCAAAGTAGCTGCAATCGAAGCAGAAGGCGATGAAGCAACAGGTGTGAAAATCGTTCTTCGCGCGATCGAAGAGCCAGTTCGTCAAATTGCGCAAAACGCTGGTTTAGAAGGCTCTGTGATCGTAGAGCGCTTGAAAAACGAAAAACCTGGCATCGGCTTCAACGCTGCAACTGGCGAATGGGTAGACATGATCGAAGCTGGTATCGTTGACCCAACAAAAGTAACTCGCTCTGCGCTTCAAAACGCAGCATCTGTTGCCGCTATGTTCTTAACAACGGAGGCAGTAGTTGCTGACAAGCCAGAAGAAAACAAAGGCACACCAGGCATGCCTGACATGGGCGGCATGATGTAATCAACCAATAAGAACTAGTCGCAGACAAAAATATATTTAAACGTAAGGACTACTTCCCATAAAAAAGGGGGTAGTCTTTTTTATGGGAAAATCAACAGAACATGGACGAAGATATATACCCTGAGATCCGTGTAGCTATACTACCTACAAATAGTCAAAAAAGGACAGTATATTTCTGTTTCTTGGATATACTAACTGATTTTCATCTCTCGAAATGGTTCTTTCCAAGAAAATATGCAGCCGATGATGGGGAGTATTCGTGTGCGATCGCAACGAGTACTTTTTTGTTCCTTCTTCGTGCTTCCATAGTGGTTTATTAAAAGCTCTACTTCCTGTTGATACGATTATAATAGCTGATCAATCTCTCGAATCAAGCTTTCCAAATATTTGATGTTTTTTCATGATTGCCGAATCATAAATAACTGGTGCTCGGTTACTGCTCTGAAAACCGACTCTTGATGTGTGCCTGATTCTTTTAGATGATAAACATCAAAAGAATAATGAAGTTCTAATTACAACCATCTACATCAAGGCTGATGCAAATCTATTACGGATTTAGGATGGTTTCAAAAAAGTTGATTTTTTTTTAATATTTAGTTAAAATATAAAGTATATACATGCACTTTAAAGCAATGACTTCTGTATGAACGCCTTTTTCTATGGTTATACTGCTCCTAAATACCCACGTATAAAAGGAGCGGAAATGACATGAAACGTCTTAAAATTACAAATGATCACGGCTGGACCCCTCGAACACTTCGGAAACAAGAACGGAAAATCAAAGATGCTTCGCTTCGCGTTCGGGTTACCGCCGTTCGTCTCGTCATGGAAGGGTATCTCGGAAAAGATGTTGCGAAAATGGTCAATCTATGCCGTCAATCGGTTGCCCTCTACGTCTCACGCTTTAACGAAGGAGGACTCGATCATTTACTCGATCGCCGCTTACCACCCGGTCGTGTGCCGTTTCTTACCGAAGAACAGCAACAAGAACTAAGACAACTCGTGTTAACCACCACCCCCGTTGATGTCGGTTGGGGCATTTCTTCCTCATGGAACACACGCATTTTGCAATCTTACATCCAACAAACATATGGTGTGTTTATGTCACGTGAAGGCATTCGCAAGTTGTTACATCGTCTTCGTTTATCGTGGACACGTCCAACCTACAAGCTGGTGAAAGGGAATCCAGAACATCAAGCTGCTTTTCAAAAGGAACTCGAATTTATAAAAAAAAACTAATCACCGAGCACGTCACCATGTTTTATGTAGATGAGACGCATGTTCGTGCCTATCAAGCGCTTCGTACGACATGGGCAGAAGTAGGCAAGCAAAAACAAATCCCGAGTTACGGTCATCATGCCCATGTGTCCATTTTTGGTGCGGTCGACGTTCAACAAGGCGATGTCGTGTTTCATCGTGCCTCATCCGCCAATGCCGAGACGTTCTTAGACTTTTTGCGCCTGTTGAAAGAGAAATATTCGGATCGATTCATCGTGCTTGTGTTGGACAATGCACGTATTCATCATGCCAACATGGTGCAAGCATTCCTCGATAGCGACGAAGGCGCTGCATTTCACTTTATCTATTTGCCACCGTATTCTCCACAGTTAAACCCGATTGAACGGTTATGGAAGTGGCTGAAAGATGAAGTCATCGCCAACGTCTTGCATAAGGATCAAAACGACATTGTCCAGTCCATTACTCGCTTTGAACAGTACGTCTTGCAACACCGGGATGAAGTGTTACGCCGCATCGGATGTACTGCGTAAACCAGAGGTTAACATGCCAATTTGGATGTATATAGATTTATATGGAAGGAGGATAAATTTATGGTAAAACAAAAAAGTAAAAAAATGTTATTTACTTTTGTGTTTGTGGTTGTTTTTATTTTTACCAGTGTAGCGTCAGCTGCGACATATTATAAGTTTTGTAGTACTTCCGTTGGACAGTCCTCCTACGTATCCATTCAGCCCAATACTAGTGAGATTTTCAGAATCCAGCACCAATAGGGCATTTCCCGTATCGAAAATGCCCTAGGAGGAATGGAGAATCGTTTGAAGAGACTCCCCACTTAGAAGTCTTTGCAACGATTCCCAAGCCGGTTTCTCATGTTTTTGCAGGGTAGAAATGACGCTGCGAATGACACAGAAAGCCTCGGCATCGTCTTCCTGACGAAACGTTCCGGAAATTTTTTGTTTGACTTTCACCATCCGCAAATCACGCTCGGCTTGGTTGTTGTCAAACGGCACTTCTTTCTTTCGCAGGAAGAGAAGCGCTTCTTGCTTGCGCTTTTCTAGACGCTGGATGAAATTCTGCGCGTTGCGGACGCCTTCATGCTTGCCTTGTCGGCAACGCTCCTCGAGTTCTCGGCGACCATTCGCTAGAAGCTCGTCGTACACGGCTTCCCAATACCGGACTTCCTCCTCCGGTAGAGCTCCGCCCGCGTTCTCCACCGCCTGTTTCATCTTCAACAGCGCTTCGCTCATCTCTTTCGACCATGAATGGCCGTAAAGTTCTGTATATGCCCGAAGCTCCCGGAGATGATGGGCGTGGCAAAGGGCATGGCTCGCCTCTGTGTACATCGGGTACACCGAATACGCATCGTGTACCATCGTTCCTTTGTACCGTGGCAAGATCCCGATGTCGTCCGTCGCTTGCTTTCCACGGGAACGATGAAGCCCGTATCGGGTGACCTTGGCAGTGGAAGCCACATGCACCCATTGGTTCTTTCTGTTCACACGCAGGCTCGTTTCATCGACGTGCAACGTCTTGGAAGCTAGCAACGCCGCTTCGATCTCTTCGAGCGCTGCTTTGAACACAGGGAGCCATCGTCTCGTCATGTTCACGACTGTGCCTGCACTGATCGAATGGTCCACTAGCGCTTTGACCATCTCCGTGACACGCTCGCACGGGATCAACTGCGCATGATTCCAGTATAAAACAAGGGAAGTGATGGCTGGTCCGTACTGGACATGATTCGTGACATAAAAAGGGAACTCTGCCTGCTGGACGAGATGACATTTCGGACACCCCTTCACTTCCCGTTCGTGTTGAGTCACTTCCATTCGAACCACTGGGAGGTCGAACACTTGGCGAATGTCTACTTGAAGCGGAGCAACATGTTCTAAAGAGTGACCACATCCTTTGCATTTGGTCACGCGGTGAAGGACTCGATGGTCAGGATTCGGTACTTG
This sequence comes from Anoxybacillus amylolyticus, assembly GCF_001634285.1. Lineage (GTDB taxonomy): Bacteria > Bacillota > Bacilli > Bacillales > Anoxybacillaceae > Anoxybacteroides > Anoxybacteroides amylolyticum. The sequence continues at coordinate 17,964 of NZ_CP015438.1, read as the reverse complement.
GCGGAGCGTCGTTCCTCGATGCCCTAGTTGCCCTCCCGGCTGTTTCTCCGACGGTTGGCGAGAAGGAGATTTCGCCACAAACCGGTCAGAAGACGGCGGCAAATGGCTATTGGTACTGTTTTTTTTCGTGCGGGCTTCTAATTCTGCAATACGTGCTTTCAATTTTTGATTTTCTTGACGAAGTTGCTGGTTTTCTTGTCTTAATTGTTCGTTTTCTTTGATGAGTTTTTCGATGGTTTGTGCTTGGCGCTCAATTTTTGCGACCATGCTTTCGAGTGTGAAGACCGCTTGTTGGAAATCAAAAACAACGTTTGCCATCGTGTTCACCTCCCTTGTCTTGGATGGTGCTAGTATAGACAAGGGGAGCAGAAATAAACCCGATCTCGTAAACTTTTTCTATGTAATGGCTGAACAGTTACCCTCCTACTGTAGTAACACTATTTCAAATGCATCTGATGATTTGGCTAAATTCAGTAATACTTTAAAAGATTACTATACTCCAACGAGTCCATATTATATTAAATTTATTGATGCTAACACTTATCCAAGTGTAACAAGAGGGGCACCTGTATAATAAATATTATGTATTAAATGACAATAAAAACAGTGTTTCCTATACTTATGATAATTGGAATGGTTATTATTTGAACGATTATTCTTCTCTTGGAATTAGCATCCAGAAAACTACAGGGTATTATCCTTCCAGCTATCAACGACCGACTACTAATCTTGAAATTAAGAGTGGGGATGCTGTAGATTGCAGCGCAAAACCTTGGGCATGTAATAGCTATTTCCACGCCAGCCAATTTGATATTAAGTGATAGAAGGGTGGGGTCTCGTTGAAAATAAAACAAATAGTTGTAGGTCTCTCTTTAAGTGCACTTTTAGGTGTAGTAAGTGGGATTGTCTATGGCTACTTTAGTGGAGAAACAGGAACAGCGAACGCAACTCAGATTAAAAAAATTTCTAATGGTTGGGTAAAAGGGGAGCAGGCTACTATAGAAAAAGTACCTTTCAAGGATAAAGTTAAAACTCCAACCAAGATTCCTTTTGATGTAAAAGATACTTTTAGTGAAGTTGTTGACTTTCCTTCGCAAGAGAAGAAAATTTTCCGTAAAATTTTCTTTGATAATGCCAAAAAATCTAATATTACCATAGAGGTAACTGACGCAAATATTATTCCATCTACTGCTGATCCAGAAAAACAACCTTTAATTGAGATTGAATTGCCAAATGGCACAAAAGCTCAATATTTAGATAATGGAATTCTTCAATTTTTATACTGGAAACAAGATGGCCTCTTCTATAAGATAGAGGCTCAAAAAGAATATAAGAATGAATCTAAAAAATATACAAAGGAAGAACTTGTTGAAATCGCTTCTTCCTTAGAATAATAAGTAAAATTCCTTATTAAGGAACTCCCCGAAGGGGGAGTTTTGTGTTATGAGTCAAAAATACAGTTGTTGTTGATTAATTAATAAAAGGCGATTAAGAAATGCTCCTAACTTTTTCGTTATGGTAAATAATTGTAAATTTGATATATATGACAAGCTCAAGTAATGAACGTTTTCAAATCAGGTGTGTTGGTTAACCAATAAAAACCAGTTGACATCGCCCTATTCCTAGCTTTTCTGCCGTAGTCGGCAAGTGGTTCGCTGGTGACTCTGAGCATACAATTCGATATTTATAAAAGTAAAATACTGGGTGATAAACACTCGTGTTTAAAATATCAACAGAGGAAGGAGAAGAAGAGGTATGGGGTGGGTAGTCATTATACTTATAGGTTATGCCCCGATTATTTATAGAGTGTATAAACGGTTAGATTATTTAGAAAAAGAATTAGAGAGACTAAGAAGAGAAATGAATAATATTTCATAAAAACCACCAAAATTCGTGTGACTAGAGATATATTGATATTAACTGTAGTTGAGCAATTTTCGCAACAATAATTACCATTACCAAAAGAAACAAACAGGGTATCCTTTATGCCACGCGTGGAGTTGTTTTTTACGGTATCAATTAGGAATGTTTTGTTTCGCTGCATGGTAATCTGAATCCGTGATGGATGGGCATCGACTTTGATTTGGATGGTGTATGAATAGGGTTATCATCCATTAATCCCTTTTTATGCTCATGATTTACTCCCCTTTTCGTTTGGGAAATGAAACAAATTTCTTTTTGGTTATGTAAACCAAACAAAGAAACAAAAAAAGGAAAGGGGATTCGTATGCCTTTTTTAAGGTTCATCAACACAATATGTACTTGACAAACGGTACACTTCTCTGAACAAGCATATGCAAAAAAATCATTGGTTTACTGGTTTTGTCTCGGAAACATAAGTAGGGAATGTTATTAAAAAATCAAGTACAACTTTTGGTGAAGAGCCAAAAATGTAAGAAGAATGGACAGGGAGCATAGTAAGAGAACCATCGGGTGGTACAAATTCCTTTGGAGAAAAGTCAACATCGCAAAAAGCTCTATCATAAATTAGATGTTGACTATGACTACACCACTCCTGTTCAATAATCTTCATGAGAAAGATGTGATATTTATGAAGAATCAAGAAAAAACTTTAATATTAGTATTAGCACTAGTAGCAATTGGTATCTTTTATGTAGGTTTTCAGCTATACCAAATTAATGACACACTAAAGGAATTAGTAGGTGTAATAAATAATAAGTGATTAAGGAGTTGAAAAACGGAAGGTGTACTATTTTGTCAACAGTCTGAGAGGCTGACCCAAAAGTCCGCTAAAAAGCGGACTTTTGGAGTCAGTTTTCTTTACTTTTACATATTTTGTTAAATAAAAGGGCGATTCGCCCCCTTTTGTTTCCATTGTTTATGCCGCTAAGGACCGTTGTTTGTCCTTAGCGGCTTTCTTGAGGAGATTATGGGCAACGCAAATAAGCCCCCATTCTATGGAAATTTTTTGGAGGCCTCGGAGGACAAAGCGACGAAATCCGCGATTTTGCTTGATTTGCCCAAACACACTCTCAATGTCGGTTTGGCGTTGGCGGTATCGTGCTTGTCCTTCTTCACTTTCCAGTCGTTCACGAGCCTTCTGTTTCTGTTCGTGATAGACGGGGTTCCATTGCGTTGTACGTCCATACTTGGAAGTTGTGCAGACCGAGCGGAACGGACACCCTTCGCATTCGTGGCATTGGTAGTGCTGGATGACCGAAGTATACCCAGATTCTGTGGTCTGCTTCGAAGTTCCTATACGGACCAGTTTTTTCCCGTTCGCACAAATCCAAACGTCCTCTTCTTTCTTGTATGTCCAATTCTGTGGATGGTGCGGGTTCTTCTTGACCTTGCGTGTGTTCTCTTTCTCATACGTGTTGTACTTGATAAACGCGGAAATGTTTTTCTCTTCGAGTTTCACGTAATTTTCCTCGGAACCATAGACAGCGTCAGCGGTCACGCGTTTTGGTACCACCCCATATTTCTCTCGAACCGTCTCTAGGTGTGGCAGAAGACAACGAGTATCGCCGGGTCTCTGGTGAAGCGAATACCCCAGAACGAACTGATCGGAAGAACCCACTTGTACGTTATAAGCCGGCTTCAGTTGGCCGTTGCGCATGTGGTCCCCCTTCAAACGCATAAACGTCGCATCCGCATCCGTTTTGGAATAGCTGTTGCGGTCCCCGCATACTTGGAGTTGGTGTTCGTACTTTTCACTGCGAGGCAAGTAGTCTTCCTTCATCTTCTTGACGGCCTTCTTCAACGGTTGGTTGTCCGGCTCGGCCTCCAAACGTTTTTCCCACTCCTCGGTTTTCTTTCGGATTTCTTTTGAAGTAAAAGCAGGGGAAGCGTCGATTTCTTCCGCATTTTCTTCTTCCACGATCGCATCGATCTGGGCGATGAGCTGATCCACATTGGCTTGTAATTTCTCTTGGTATTTCTCGGCGGATTTCCGCCAAACGAACGTGTATCGGTTGGCATTCGCTTCAATTTTCGTCCCATCTACGAAATAGTCTTCCATGTTGACATAGCCGTCCGCGACAAGCAGGGTGATCATTTCTCGGAACAAGTCGTCAATCAGCCCTTTCATCCGTTCGGAGCGAAATCGATTGATGGAACGGAAGTCCGGCTTTTGAAACCCACTCAACCACATGAGGGGAAGATGTACTTCTAATTGTCGAGCAATTTCTCGGCCATGATACATTTTTTGGGTGTACGCGTAGAGGATAATTTTCGTCATCATTTTTGGATGATAAGAAGAGGTACCGCCGCCTTTATAGTAAGGAAGAAACGTCTCCATCGGGATGCGCTCGACCATCTCGTGAACCACGTGAGCCATATTATCCGGTGGAATGAGATCGGCAATATTGCTTGGCAACGTGAGGTTATCCATGGTATACTCTTTAAAAGAAATATGATGATGTTTCATAGAAGAATCGCTCCTTTTCCGGTGATAGTTGTTGTGGTGACTCTATTCTACCAGAAAAAAGGGCGATTCTTCTATTTTAGTGTAAAAAAAATCGGGCTAATCTCAAAACGCATTCGCGTTTTGGGTCAGCCCCTGAACCTAGACAAAAACGCGCTGGCATTTTGCCTTTAACAAATGAATGTCGACTTTGTTGACAAGCTGAACCTAGACTCTAAATGGAATCTAGGTTCTTTTTATTTTTTAAAGGATTTTTCATGTGGAATGTGGAATATGAAAATAATGGAACGAAGAGAAAGAGGAGTTTGAATTTGGATGGAAAAGGAAATGTTACAGCCGCAAATAGCAAGTATTGTGCAAAATATCGAAAAAGTAATGATCGGAAAGAGAGATGTTACGACACTAAGCATCGTTGCCTTGCTCGCAGGAGGGCATGTGTTATTGGAAGATGTGCCTGGCGTCGGGAAGACGATGCTCGTTCGGGCGTTGGCAAAGTCGGTAAATGCTCAGTTCAGACGTATTCAGTTTACTCCTGATTTGCTTCCAAGCGATGTGACGGGCGTGTCGGTTTATAATCCGAAAGAAGGGCAATTTGAATATAAAGCTGGTCCGATTATGGGACATATTATTTTGGCAGATGAAATTAACCGCACCTCACCGAAAACACAATCGGCGTTATTGGAGGCGATGGAAGAAGGGAATATTACGGTCGATGGTATCACAAGACCTTTACCGCGTCCGTTTTTTGTCATGGCGACGCAAAACCCAATCGAATATGAGGGGACGTATCCGTTGCCAGAAGCGCAGTTAGATCGGTTTTTGCTTAAAATGAAAATGGGCTATCCGTCCCTTTTAGAAGAAATCGATATATTAAACCGTGTCGAAGGGAAAGCGCCAATTGATGACCTACAGTCAGTCATTGCGGTGGAGGAATTGCTTTCATTGCAGAAAAACGTGAAAGAAGTATACGTCGGGGAGCCGATTAAACGATACATTGTCGAAATTGTGCAGCGAACTCGTTCACACGCTTCGGTTTATTTAGGAGTAAGCCCGCGCGGTTCGGTCGCATTAATGAAAGCGGCACAAGCATATGCGTTTATGCATACCCGTGATTTTGTCATTCCAGACGACGTCCAGTTTTTAGCCCCATACGTGCTTTCGCATCGACTCATTTTAAAGCCAGAAGCGAAGTTTGACGGATTTTCCGCCGAAGAAGTGATTATGCAACTTCTTTCGCGTACCCCAGTACCGGTGCAAAGGTAGTGGATTAAGCATGAAAAAGAGACTAAAATTTATACGCCAAATAGGAACGGTTGTCGCATTAATTGGTAGCTTATTTTCTTACGCAATGTTTCAAGGAGGGTTTGTCAGCTGGTTTTTATTTTATAGTTTTTTGCCATTCGGATTATGTGCGTTAGCGATTGCAGCCTATCCTCTTCGCCGCATCCAAGTAACGCGAGCGATTGCTTCTTCGTCGTATTATGCGGGGGATACGTTAACGGTGACTATTTCGCTTCGTTTACCGTTTTTTGTGCCGCTCGCCTATGTGATGGTCGATGAAAACTGGCCGCCTGCATTGCAGCAAACCGAACGAAATCGCGCGATGCCGCTATTTTGGCGCAAGACGTATTCATGTACTTATACCGTCTCTCATTTGCCGCGTGGGGAGCATTTATTTTCAGCAATTCGCGTAACGATGACGGACTGGCTTGGATTGGTGACGAAAGAAACGGCATTTCCAATTGAAGATGCGATTATTGTATATCCGCGCTACGTGGAGATGAAATACCGGAAAATTAGCTCTCAGTTAGACCAAGGAGGGGCTGCTTCATCGATTCCTCTTCATCGGGATATGACGATGGCAGTCGGGGTTCGAGAGTACGTCCAAGGTGACCGTTTTTCTTGGATTCATTGGAAAGCGTCGGCACGAAAAAATGAGCTGATGACAAAAGAGTTCGAAGAACGGCAAAGCGACGATATTGTCGTTGTGCTTGACCGTACGCCTACCCCATTATTTGAGGAAATGGTCACGTTTACCGCTTCTTTCCTTCGCGCTGCTATCAAAAAGGGGGTACAAACCGGACTGATTTCCGTTGGAAGTGATCGTTTCATTTTCCCTTCCCGAAACGGGGAAGCGCATTTACAGCAACTGTTTTATCATTTAGCGAAAACAGCATGTGACAGCCTTCAGCCGTTTGCTCGTATTATTCAGCAAGAAATGACCCAATGGCCGCTATCCGTTTCCATAAATTATGTCACATCACAGCTTACGAAAGAAACAGCCGCCTCTCTCTCGGATTTTGCCGCCAAAAATCGTTGTGGGACGGTCTTTTTAATAAAACGCGACGAACATGGGGTGGCGAATGAAGAACGAGAATTGCTCGAGCAATTGCGTAGAAAAGGAATAATTACAATCATCACAACACCAGAACAGTTCGCGAACGCCTTGTTTGGAGGAGGTCAACGGTGAACAACACGAAAAAAGAACGGATGTACCGCTTCGTTTTGTCACTCTCGGCGTTTTGGCTTTTATGGGAGTGGCTAGTACCGCTAAAAACGGTCTCTGACACGAAAAACGTGGACGTGTTTATCGGGTTTGTTGCGTTTTGTCTATTGCTTTCGCTTTGGTCGCTGCCGCGTTGGCTCGCCGCTAGCTTTAAATGTTTCTATCTTTTTTATGCGCTCAATACGTTGTTTTTCCATGTTCCGTTTTTTTCGTTTCGCTGGCTTCCGCTATTAACACAAGAGGTCATTGCGCATATTACTATCGTTCGGCATTTTCGTTGGATGGAGATGACGAACGCGTTTCGTAGCCTCCTCTTTTTTCTTTTACTATGGATGATGGTATATTTAGTGCGCTATTGGCTATTTGTTCGGAAGAAAATTTGGCTGTTTTATGCGCTAACGGTATTGTATATTGCCATTCTTGATACGTTCACCGCTTTTTACGGCAATGGGGCGATTGTTCGTTTAGTGGCTATCGGCTTTTTTTTAGTCAGTTGGCTTCATTACGAACGATTTTCTAACATACATGCTAAATGGCTATTTTTATGTACAGCGATCATCGGCATTTCAATAGGGATAGCGTATGTTCTTCCAAAACTTCCTCCGCAATGGCCAGACCCCGTCGCCTTTATCAAAGGCTATGCAAAAGAAACAAAACAAGAAACGACCACTGCTTCTTCGACGGTGAAAAAAATCGGATACGGGACGAACGATTCACGGTTAGGCGGACCGTTCGAGGCGGATAATACGATCGTTTTTACCGCGACAGATGAACAGCGCCATTACTGGAGGGTCGAAACGAAAGATGTGTACACGGGAAAAGGATGGGAAGTGCGTGATACGGAAGAAATTCGCACCTTTCACAACGGAAATATTACTTATCCATGGTGGTTAAATGTCAAGAAAACAATAGCTGTTGCAAATGTACAGTTGGCACAAGCACGTATATATTTAGCCTATCCGGAAGGGGTTAAAACAATCAGTGCCCCACAAAACGTTGTCTTTCGCATGCACCTATCGAACGAAAAAATGTATCCGACCGACCGGGAATCGTACATTCAGCCACTTCAAGAATACGTAGTGACATACGAGTATCCAACTTTTTCGGTGGAACAGTTGAAAGCAGCGCCACCAGTAAACGACCGTTCGCTTGTTGAACGATATACACAACTTCCAGATACGTTACCGCCAAGAGTACGCCAACTAGCACAGACGATTACAAAGGAAAAAACGACACCGTATGAAAAAGCAAAGGCGATTGAACAATATTTCCACTTTAGCGGCTTTGCTTATGAAACGAAAGAAGTGGCGGTTCCGGGAAAAAACGACGATTACGTCGACCAGTTTTTATTTGACACGAAAAAAGGGTATTGTGATAATTTTTCGACATCGATGGTCGTAATGCTGCGTTCGCTCGGAATTCCTGCCCGTTGGGTGAAAGGGTATACGTCTGGACAATACATTGGCGAATCGGCAGATGGAAAAAAGATGTATATTGTTACAAATAATAACGCCCATTCATGGGTAGAAGTATATTTTTCCGGCATCGGGTGGGTGCCGTTTGAACCGACGCAAGGCTTTAGCAACCCGTATTCTTTTACAGAAACGACACCGAAAAACGTGCCAACGCCTGTTCCGAAACAAACAGAGCCTGCGAAGCCGCGCGTGAAGATAGATCGTATAATTGAAAAAGAGCGCGCAACGGTACCAAGCTGGAAAGAAATGATAATGGAGCTGTTTACATGGAAAAAAATCATATGGATAACTTTAATGATGCTTAGCGTAGTGTGGTTATCTTATGCGATGAGAAGAAAATGGCGGCCGTACGTGACATTATGGCGTTTTCGTTACCGCCATAGCGATGATAGTTTTGTCAAAGCGTACATCGCGTTATTAAAACATTTGCGTGATTATGGATTAAATCGAAAACAAGGGCAGACGTTACGGCAATATGCCGCATTAGTAGATGCCGCATTTGGCACAAACGAGATGAGCCGACTAACGTATTTGTACGAGCAAATGATTTATAAAAACGATACGATAGACAAATGGGATGAAATGAAAGAATTATGGGAAAATTTAATAAAAAGAACGGTATCTTGACCGTTATCGGGAAGTGTTGATAGAATGAACTAAAATTTAAGACGTAATGTACCTTCGTATATCCTCGATAATATGGTTCGAGAGTCTCTACCGGGACACCGTAAATGCCCCGACTACGAAGGCAGATGTTCTTATTGCTAGAATTCTGCCTTCGTTTTTTTTTGCTGAAGAGGTGTGAATTCTAGCTTTATTTTTTTAAATTGGGGGGAAAGTTGTGGGACAAAACCAAGAAATGATTGTCGTGCTTGATTTTGGAAGCCAGTATAACCAGTTAATTACTCGTCGCATTCGTGAATTTGGGGTTTACAGCGAGTTGCATCCGCATACGATTACGGCACAACAAATTCAAGCGATGAACGCAAAAGGAATTATTTTTTCTGGCGGACCAAACAGTGTGTACGATGATAATGCGTTTACGTGCGACCCAGCGATTTTTGAATTAGGGTTGCCGATTTTAGGGATTTGTTACGGCATGCAGCTAATGACCCATCATTTAGGTGGAAAAGTAGAAAAAGCGACGCATCGTGAGTATGGAAAAGCGATGATTCAAGTGCAGCATGCGTCCCGTTTGTTTGAACGTTTGCCGTCTGAGCAAGTTGTTTGGATGAGCCATGGTGATTTAGTAACGGAAACGCCAGCAGGCTTTACAATCGATGCGACAAGCCCGTCGTGTCCGATCGCGGCGATGAGCGATGAAACAAGAAAGTTTTATGCCGTGCAATTCCATCCAGAAGTACGTCATTCGGTTTATGGAAATGATTTGTTAAAGCAGTTTGTGTTCGATGTGTGCCAATGTAAAGGCGATTGGACGATGGGAAGTTTTATTGACAATGAAATTCGTAAAATCCGCGATCTTGTCGGCGATAAAAAGGTGCTTTGCGCATTAAGCGGTGGCGTCGATTCTTCCGTTGCGGCCGTGCTTGTGCATCGGGCGATCGGCGATCAATTGACGTGTATTTTTGTGGACCACGGCTTGCTTCGTAAAGGCGAAGCAGAAAGCGTTATGAAGACGTTTCGTGAAGGGTTTCATATGAATGTGATTAAAGTGGATGCGAAGGAGCGTTTCTTAAGCAAATTAAAAGGCGTTTCCGATCCGGAACAAAAACGGAAAATTATCGGCAACGAGTTTATTTACGTATTCGATGACGAAGCGGCAAAACTCGAAGGAATCGAATTTTTAGTGCAAGGAACGCTATATACAGACATTATCGAAAGTGGTACAGCGACAGCGCAAACGATTAAATCGCATCATAACGTCGGTGGATTGCCGGAAGATATGAAATTTACCCTCATCGAGCCGCTAAACACACTTTTCAAAGATGAAGTACGCGCGCTCGGAACAGAATTAGGAATTCCAGATGATATTGTATGGCGTCAGCCGTTCCCAGGACCGGGCTTAGGTATTCGTGTACTTGGTGAAGTAACGGAAGAAAAGTTAGAAATCGTTCGTGAATCGGACGCTATTTTACGGGAAGAAATTAAAAAAGCAGGGCTAGATCGCGAAATTTGGCAATATTTCACCGTACTACCGGACATTCGCAGCGTTGGTGTGATGGGAGATGCGCGCACATATGATTATACGGTCGGCATTCGGGCGGTAACATCTATTGACGGCATGACCGCCGATTGGGCAAGAATCCCATGGGATGTATTAGAAGCCATTTCAACGCGCATTGTTAATGAAGTACCGCACGTCAACCGCGTTGTGTATGATATTACAAGCAAGCCACCAGCAACCATCGAATGGGAATAAAAGCGAACAAAAACGAACATTTTTTTGCAAAATGTTCGTTTTTTATATTGACGATCGCCATGTCGGTTGCTAAAATGTAAATGAAAAAACGAATATTGTCAAAATACGTCGTATAATCTCGGGAATATGGCCCGAGAGTTTCTACCAAGCTACCGTAAATAGCTTGACTACGAGGTATAATGGAGATTGAAAGTACCTTTGTCTTCTTAATCTATCCTTAAGAGGAAGGTCTTTCTTTTGTTCATTATCCTTATAGTCAACGCTTCTGGTAGCTTACTAGAAGCGCTTTATTATTTTATAAGGAGGACAAAGCAGTGAGAAGGTATTTCCAGTTTGATGAACTCGGTACAAATTACCGCACAGAAATTATTGCCGGGTTAACCACGTTCTTATCCATGGCTTATATTTTATTCGTTAACCCGTTTACACTTTCGTTAGGAGCGGTCAAAGATTTTCCGAACGAGCTTCGGATTGACCAAGGTGCGGTGTTTGTTGCGACGGCTTTGGCAGCAGCATATGGCTCGATTTTGATGGGGATTTTGGCACGATATCCAATCGCGCTAGCACCGGGAATGGGGTTAAACGCGTTTTTTGCCTTTACGGTTGTATTGCATATGCAAATTCCTTGGCAAACAGCGCTCGCAGGAGTGTTTGTTTCGGGGATTATTTTCACGCTTTTAACGTTAACAGGAATTCGCGAAAAAATTATTGATGCCATTCCGGTCGAATTAAAATACGCAGTGGGTGCTGGTATAGGTTTGTTTATTACGTTTATCGGCTTGCAAAACGCAGGGATTATCGTTGACAACCCAGCAACGCTTGTTGGATTAAGCAATTTGAAAAATGGCAATACGTTACTTGCGATTTTCGGGTTAGTTGTCACCGTCATTTTAATGGTGCGCAAAGTGAATGGCGGCGTTTTTTATGGAATGGTCATTACTGCAGTAGTTGGCATGATTTTTGGTTTAATTAAAGTACCGCATCAAATCATTGGAGCTATTCCCGATATTTCGCCAACATTTGGGGTTGCAATTAAGCATTTGCCAGACATTTTCACGCTTAAAATGTTAGGGGTTGTCTTAACGTTTTTTATCGTTGACTTTTTTGATGCAACCGGAACGCTGTTGGCGGTCGCGAACCAAGCAGGGTTGTTAAAAGACAACAAGTTGCCGCGCGCGGGGAAAGCGTTGCTTGTTGATGCGACAGCAGTAATGGTCGGGGCGATTTTTGGGACTTCGACAACGACTTCTTACATTGAATCCTCTGCAGGAGTTGCGGCAGGAGGACGTTCAGGATTTTCGGCTGTGGTGACAGGTATTTTATTCTTGTTGGCGCTATTCTTCTCTCCATTATTGAGCGTCATTACAGCGCCAGTGACAGCACCAGCGTTAATTATCGTTGGGGTATTAATGGCGTCTTCGGTTGGAGAAATTAATTGGAAAAAGTTTGAGGTTGCTGTTCCGGCGTTCTTTACACTTATTACGATGCCGCTTTCTTATAGCATCGCCACAGGGATTGCGGTCGGTTTCTTGTTCTATCCGATTACGATGCTTGTAAAAGGACGCGGCAGAGAAGTTCATCCGATTCTTTATGTGTTGTTCTTTATTTTCCTTTCATACTTCCTATTCTTAAGAGAATAGTGATATGAAATGCCTGCAAAAAACGCAGGCATCTTTTTTTAGCCATTTCGCAGGCAACGGTTTCATGTTCAGTACACATAGTTTGTTTATAGATGATTCATTAGCTAAACTTGTTGTATACTTTTGCAAAAAAGGAGGGATTTTTATGTGGAAATTAGACATTGATCAAGACACTCAGTTGAAATTGCTAGAATTAAAAGACGCGGAGATGCTTTTTGCTTTAGTAGATTCATGCAGACCTTATTTGCGGCAATGGTTGCCTTGGATTGATGCAACACAAACAGTAGATAATTCCCGTCAGTTTATTGAGTTTGGGCTACAAAAGTTTGCGGCGAATAATGGGCTAGAGGCGGGAATTTGGTATAAGGGGCAATTAGCTGGCGTCATCGGTCTTCATTATATTGACCGTACCAATAAAAAGACGAGCATCGGTTACTGGTTGGCAGAGCCGTTCCAAGGGTATGGATTGATGACGAAAGCGTGCCGTGCTTTGATTAGCTATGTGTTTGAACAACTCCAATTAAATCGAGTGGAAATCAGGGTGGCGGTTGACAATGGCAAAAGCAGAGCTATTCC